>DATHJG010000878.1:0-3695 GCA_035489875.1 Solirubrobacteraceae bacterium
CCGCGTGACCGAGGCGGCCTACCTCGTCGAGCGGATGGTCGACCTGCTCGCGGACGAGCTGGAGATGGATCCCGCCGAGCTGCGGCTGGCGAACTTCATCCGGCCCGAGCAGTTCCCGTACACGACGAAGACCGGCTGGACCTACGACTCCGGCGACTACGAGACGACGATGCGCGAGGCGATGCGGATCGCCGGCTACGAGGACCTGCTGCGCGAGCAGGCGGAGAAGCGCGCGCGGGGCGAGCTGATGGGCATCGGCATGTCGTTCTTCACCGAGACGGTCGGCGCCGGCCCGCGGGCGACGATGGACATCGCGGGCCTCGGCATGGCCGACGGCGCCGAGCTGCGCGTGCACCCGACCGGCAAGGCGGTCCTGCGCATCTCGGTCAAGACGCAGGGCCAGGGCCACGAGACGACGTTCGCGCAGATCGTCGCCGAGGAGCTGGGCATCCCGCCCGAGGACGTCGAGGTCGTGCACGGCGACACCGACCAGACGCCGTTCGGGCTGGGCACCTACGGCTCGCGCTCGACGCCGGTGTCGGGCGCCGCCACCGCGATGGTCGCGCGCAAGATCCGCGACAAGGCGCGGCTGATCGCGGGCGCCGCGTTGGAGGTCTCGCCCGACGACCTGGAGTGGGAGAAGGGCCGCTGGTTCGTCCGCGGCGATCCCGAGAAGGGCCAGACGATCCAGGAGCTGGCGCTGGCCTCGCACGGCTCGCTGGAGCTGCCGGAGGGCGTGGAGGGCCACCTCGACGCCGAGGCCGTCTACAACCCGCCCAACCTCACCTACCCGTACGGCGCCTACATCTGCGTGGTCGACGTCGACCCGGGGACCGGCGAGGTGAAGGTGCGGCGCTTCGTCGCGGTCGACGACTGCGGCGTGCGGATCAACCCGACGATCGTGGAGGGCCAGATCCACGGCGGCCTGGCCGAGGGCCTCGGCATCGCGCTGATGCAGCACGTCGCGTTCGACGAGCAGGGCAACTGCCTCAGCGGCTCGCTGATGGACTACCTGGTGCCGAGCTCGATGGAGGTGCCCGACTGGGAGCTGGGAGAGACCGTCACGCCGTCGCCGCACCACCCGATCGGCGCCAAGGGCGTGGGGGAGTCGGCGAACGTCGGCTCGCCGCCCGCGGTGATCAACGCGGTCGTCGACGCGCTCGCGCCGTTCGGCGTGCGCCACGTCGACATGCCGGCCACGCCCTCGCGGGTGTGGGCGGCGATGCAGGGCGGGACGTCACCGTGACCGCGAGCGCCGTCGAGCTCGAGGCGGCCGGCGTCGCCTTCGTCGAGGCGATCGTCGTGCGCTGCGCCGCGCCGACCAGCGCGCTGCCGGGCGATCGCGCGATCGTGCTCGGCGACGGGACGATCGAGGGCTTCGTCGGCGGCTCGTGCGCCGACACGACGGTGAGGCTCCAGGCGCTGCGCGCGCTGGAGACCGGCGAGCCGATGCTGCTCCGGATCCTCCCCGGCGAGGCCGACGGGCCGAGCGACGAGCCGGGCGCCGTCGTGGTCGCGAACCCGTGCCTGAGCGGCGGCGCGCTGGAGCTGTTCCTCGAGCCGCACCTGCCGCTGCCGCGCGTCGCGGTCGCGGGCGCGTCGCCGGTCGCCCGGGCGCTGGTCGAGCTGTCGGCGCCGCTGGGGTTCCGCGCCCGCCTGGACGCGGAGGCCGAGCCGGGGGACTTCGCCGCCGTCGTCGCGTCGCTGGGGCACGGCGACGAGGAGGCGGTCCGGCGCGGGCTCGAGGCCGGCTGCGAGTACGTCGGGCTCGTCGCCTCGTACGTGCGCGGCGCGGCGGTCCTCGAAGCGCTGCGCGCCGGCGGGGTCGCGGAGCCCGACCTGGCGCGCGTGCACACGCCCGCGGGGATCGAGATCGGCGCGCGGACCCACGCGGAGATCGCGCTCGCGATCCTGGCGGAGCTCGTCGCGGTGCGGCGCGCGCAGGCCGCGATCCCGGCGGCGCCGGGTCTCGCGGAGCGCCCGCGCGAGGCGGTCGATCCCGTGTGCGGCATGGCGGTCGTCGTCGGCCCCGACACGCCGACCGCGGGCGAGCACGCGTTCTGCTCCGACGGCTGCCGCGAGGCGTGGCTCAGCCGTGCCGGCTGACCGCGTGTGCGGGCTGGTGCTCGCCGCCGGCGGCTCGGCGCGCCTGGGGGAGCCCAAGCAGCTGCTGCCCTACCGCGGCGCGACGCTGCTCGACTGGGTGCTCGAGACGGCGCGCGCGTGCCGGTTCGACCAGCTCGTCGTCGCGCTCGGCGGCGCGGCCGGCGACGTGCGCGAGCGGGTCGATCTGACCGGCGCCGACGTCGTCGTCAACGACGCCTACCGCAGCGGCTGCTCGTCCTCGATCGCCGCCGCGCTCGGCGCGGTGCACGCGCGCTGTGACGTGCTGGTGCTGCTGCTGGGCGACCAGCCCGGCGTGACACCGGCGACGGTCGGCGCGCTGCTGGCCGGCCGCGGCGATGCGCCGCTCGCCGTGTGCCACTACGACGACGGGCGCGGCCACCCCTTCGCGTTCGCCCGCTCCGTGTTCGGCGAGCTGGCGGAGCTGCACGGCGACAAGGGGGTCTGGAAGCTGCTCGACCGCCACGGCGCGGCCGTCGCCGAGGTCGCCGTCCCCGGCGCCGTGCCGCTCGACGTCGACACGGCCGGCGACTACGCGGCGGTGCTCGCCGCCCCGGAGGCGCGATGAGCCGCGCCCGGCGCGGGGCCGGCGCGGCGCTCGCGGAGCGGGTGCCGGACCCCGAAGCGCTCGCCGCGCTCCTCGACGATGCCGACTACCTCGCCGACGCGCCGCTGGCCACCGCGATCTTCCTCTCGCTGCGCCTCCCGCAGCCGCTGCTGCTGGAGGGCGAGGCGGGCGTCGGCAAGACCGAGGCGGCGCGCGCGCTGGCCGCCGCGCTCGGCACGCCGCTGATCCGGCTCCAGTGCTATGAGGGGATGGACAGCTCCGAGGCGCTGTACGAGTGGAACTACCCGCGCCAGCTGCTGCGGATCCGGCTGGCGGAGGCGAGCGGCGACGCGCTCGAGGAGGAGGACCTGTTCGGCCACGAGTACCTCGTCCGCCGGCCGGTGCTCGAGGCGATCGAGCACCCCGGTCCGCTCCCGGCGGTCCTGCTGGTGGACGAGCTCGACCGCGCCGACCACGACTTCGAGGCGTTCCTGCTCGAGGTGCTCGCCGACGCGGCCGTCACGGTGCCCGAGCTGGGCACGATCCGGGCGGCCGTCCCGCCCGCGGTCGTGCTCACCTCGAACCGCACGCGCGACCTGCACGATGCGCTCAAGCGCCGCTGCCTGTACCACTGGATCGACTACCCGCCGCCCGGCCGCGAGGTCGAGATCATCCGCCGCCGCGTCCCCGGGACCGCGCAAGGACTCGCCGAGGACGTCACCGCGGCCCTGGGGCGGCTGCGCTCGGCGGACGTGCAGAAGCCGCCGGGTGTCGCCGAGGGGATCGACTGGGTCGCCGCGCTGGAGCTGCTGGGCGCCGAGCGGCTCGACGCAGAGGCGGCCGACCGCACGCTGGGCTCGGTGCTCAAGTACCGCGAGGACCAGGAGACGGTCCGCGCGGCGGGCCTCGCGACGCTGCTGCGGGAGGCGTCGTGACGGCCGGCGTCTCACCGCTCGCCGCGATGGCGCTGGGCCGGGCGCTGCGCGACTGCGGGCTCCCGGTGACGCCCGACCGCTCCGCGACG
>DATHJG010000879.1:0-2173 GCA_035489875.1 Solirubrobacteraceae bacterium
TGTGCGGCCGGCTCGGCGCGGCGCTGTGCAAGGCGCTCGGGACGCGCCAGTCGCGCTTCCAGTCCCCGCCCCAGGGCATGTACGGCGGCTGGCACCAGTACATGAGCAAGGACCTCCGCGCGCTGGCGGGCGGGAACGTGCGCGGCGCGTTCAACGTGCGCTACTGCGGCAAGGGCAAGGTCGCCGCGTGCGCCCGCGCCCTGTGGGCGGCGATCGATCGCGGGGCGAAGGCGGAGGCCGCGCGCCGGGGCAGCACCGACCCCGCGACGTGGAGGTCGCCGGTGACGAAAATCTCGTTCACGCCGCTCCCGCTGGTCGACATGCAGTACACGAACCGCCCGAGCGGCATCCACCAGGTGATGCAGTTCGCCCCGTGACCACTAGGCGACGACCGTGAGCTCCGTGCCGAACGCGCGCCGGAACAGGTCGGCCTGGCGCTGCGCGCCCCAGCGGCTGATCGTGGCGTCGGCCTCGCTCTGGAGCCGCAGCTCGACCCGCCCGTTCTGCACCACGACCTTCGCGTGGCGGATCGCCTGGTCGCGCGGGCGCTCGAGCTGCTCCGCCACGCGCAGGACGGCGGCGCAGCGGGCGAGCAGGTCGTCGTCGCCCTTTAGGGCCAGCGGCGCGAACTCGCCCAGGCTCGGCATGCCCTTGCGGTGGTAGCGGGCGGCCTGGCCGATCAGCGCGGTCTCGCGCGGTGAGAATCCCGGCAGGCCGGCGTTGAGGATCAGGTAGCGCGAGTGCTTGTGGTGGTCGTCGTAGTCGACCGCGGTGCCGACGTCGTGCAGCATCGCGGCGGCCCACAGCAGCTCGCGCTCGTCGGCCCGGCCGGGGTGCACGCCGGCCGCCGCGAGCGCATCCCAGATCTCCAGCGCGAGCCGCGCCACGTGCTCGGTGTGCGCCGCCTCGGGGTGGTACTGGGCCGCGAGGTTCCGCACCGACGCGGCACGCACGTCGGGCAGCAGCGGCTCCGGCCGGTCCGCCAGCAGCTCCTCGAAGAGCACGCCCTCGCGCAGGCCGGCCTCGGTCACCTCCAGCGCGTCGAAGCCCCAGGCCTCCAGCACCGTCTGGACGACGACGGCGCCGGCGAGGATCAGATCCGCGCGCTCGGGCTTGACGCCGGGGACGCGGCGGCGCTCGGCCGGGGTCAGCGCGGCGAGCCGCTCCACCAGCGCGTCCAGCGCGGCGCGCTCCAGGCAGAAGCCCTGCACGCCGTAGGACGGGAGGCCGCGCTCGAGCATCACGGCCGCCGCCAGGTTGCGCACCGTGCCGCCGATCCCGGCGATCCGCCCGGGCGCCTTGGCCAGCCACGGCGCCGAGCGCAGCTCGGCACGGACGTGCTCGCGCAGCGCCTTCAGGTGCTTCGGCTTGGGGCGCTCGGTCGCGAGGAAGTGCTCGGTCGTCACGACCGCGCCGAGCCGCCACGACTGCGCGGCCTTCGCGCGGCGGCGTGCGACCTGGGTGAGCTGCATCGAGCCGCCGCCGATGTCGAGCGCCACGCCGTCGCGCAGCGTCGTCGAGTTGACGACGGCGAGGTAGCCGTAGCGGGCTTCCTCCTCGCGCGACAGGATCTGCACCTCCAGCCCGCCGCGCTTGCGCGCCTCACGCACGAACGCCTTGCGGTTGGACGCCTCCCGGATCGCGGACGTGGCGAGCGGGCGGACGCGCTCGATCCCCGTCGCGCGGCAGAAGTGGGCGAACAGCTCGATCGTCTCGAGCGCGCGCTCCATCGGCGCGGGCTGGAGCGGTCCGCCGGTCTCCTGGTGCTCGCCGACCCGCACCGGCTCGTAGATCTCGTCGGTCCGCTTCCACCACGCGTCGGTGTGCGTGAAGACGACGAGCCGGAAGGAGTTCGAGCCCAGGTCGATGACGGCGAGCCGGCGCTCCACTCCGCTAACGGTACGGCTAGGCGCGGAGCATCCGCTCACCTCCCGGGTCGAACAGGGCGCCGGGAACGGTGCGTCCGGGAATCCGCTCGCCGAGGACGTCGACTTCGAGCTTTCGGTTGAAGTGCGTGGGGTCGTTGGGGGCGGACGACGTACTGGTGTCCGGCGTGTCAGCCGGGATGAGGCGCCGGGTACGTCAACGGCGAGCATTGAGGGAGAGGGTCCTGAGGAGCCGCAAAACGTCGAGTTTCGCGGTCGATCGCGCGGCCGCTCGACGTTTTACGTCT
>DATHJG010000880.1:0-3002 GCA_035489875.1 Solirubrobacteraceae bacterium
CGCCGCTGTTCGATCGGGATCTGAGGATCGCGCCGTCGACCGAGGAGCTGCGCGTCATCGCGCTGTTGCTCGGCTACGAGGGCCTGGCCGGGCAGGCCCTGGTCACGATGCGCGACGGATCGCCGTGGCTAGAGCTGGACGTGGCCGTGCCCCACCACGGCGAGCCTCGTGACGATCAGATGTCGGGCAGGCCGCCGGGCGTCTACCGCTACGCGATCTGGCGCTTTACCTGCCTGCCGTACCGCGTCGGATCTGACGGCGCCGTCGAAGACGACCCAATCTGGGGGACGCCGTGAACGTGATGCGCTGCCCGACCTGCGGCGAGGTTGCGGTAGTCGGGGCCGACGAGGGCACGCCGTTCTACCTGCCGGTGAAGCAGGGCGCCGACGGCGACGCCGTCAACATGGCCATCTCGATCCGCTTCGCACTCAGCGTTCTGGGCGAGCCCGAGGACGAGCCGGACCCGCAGCGCGCGACCGCTCTTGGTGCGCTCTCGGGTGCGCTGCTAGCGCACGATCGTAGGATGGCCGGGTCATGATCTACAGCGCGCTGACGCCCGATCTGATGCAAACGCGGCTACTGGCGCTCCGCGTCTCGGTGTTCATGACGACCGGCGTCATCCCCAGCCCCGAGGATCTCGTCCTGTTCTCCACGTTGAAGTGCGACGGGTGCCGGACGACCCTCGATCCCGCCGAGACGCCGAACTTCAGCGGCTGGACGACGAGCGGGGACCTGATGCACGGGTTCGTGGACCACTGCCCGGACTGCTCGGCTTGAGACCTCGCCGGCGCCCGCGCATGTGGGGCAGGTGGCGCTGTCATCGCACTGCGGATCCATCGGCCACGATCGGTTGAAGACGACCTCGCCGTCGCCGTAGCAAGTCGGGCAGACCATCAGAACTCGGTCCCGTTGGCACGCAATGCCAGGCCGTCGGCGACGTGGTCGGCGGCCCCCCGCGCCGGCTCGTGGTGCGCACGCCGGCGCACGCCCTCCTGGTAGGACATCTCCCAGAGCACGTCGCACATGTGGCGTAGCGCCTTGGCGTGGGACTCCAGGTCCGCGGCCCGCGAGCGCAGCTCGTCGAGCCACCAACACATCTCGACCGTCGTGCGCCGGTTGCGCGCCAGGTCGCCGAGATGGGCGACCAGCGGTGAGATCGCGGCGGTCGCGAAGACCAGCTCGCGATGCAGCCCGACGAGCGGCAGATCGGCCGGAGCCGACGGGAGCGGAGGGATTGCCCCGTCAGATCCGGCCCCAGGCGCTGCCCCGGCCTCCGGGTGCGAGCAGGGGCCTAGGGCAGCTCCGGACAGGCTATCAGCAAGATCCGGATCTGACGCCCTATTCATGCCATCCTCCGCGCGTCGTGCAGCGTCGACTTCGGGATGCCCGTGATCCGCTCGACCTGGCGCAGCGAGAGGCCCGCGGCGAGGAGCTGAAGGCCGTGAACGAGCGAGCCATCGGGGCGGCCGTGCTCGACCTCGCGCTCGGCCTCGATCCTCGTGTTGCGCACGAGCGTCGGCGTCACGCGCATCGCGAGCGCGACCTCCTGCGGCGTCCAGCCCTCGCCGTCTTCGACGATCCGCCGTTTCAGATCGGCCAGGCTCTCGCCGGCGGGCGGCGGCGTCGGTCGCCGGCGCCACGCGGCCAGCTCGTCGCGCGCCCTGGTCACCACGGCCTGGACTTCCGCGGTCGTCTCGCAGCGCGCCATCAAGGCCAGCCAGTAGTCCAGCGGCGGGGCGCCCTCGCCCGACGGCATCAGCGCGCCGTCGGCGTTCGGGATCACGCGACCCCACGGCATGACGCCGCCGTACTGGAGCATCGCGTAGCCGATCAGGACGTCACGCATCGAGCATCGCAACGCCGCTCGGCTCTGGCGCCTGCGCGACCGGCGCCCAGACCTCGCCGGTGATCCGGTTCAGCGCGCCGACGATCGCCCCTGGGTGCACCTGAACGGCGAGCCCGAGCTGCTGGCGCCACGACGGCAGCAGGTAAGGGAGCAGGTTCAGATCGCGGCTGTCGTACTCGTCGTGGTGGCGGCGGCAAAGCGGGACCACGCGCAGCGGGTCGCCGCTCGGATCGGGCGCCACGCTCTTGTCGATCAGGTGCGCCGGGTCGACCGGCAACTGCCAGCAGACGAGGCAGCACTCGCCCTCCATCGCCGCCTTCTGAGCCGAGCTGGCGGCGAAGCCCGACCGCGCCCCTTGCGCACTGCGCTGGCGTTCCAATACCTCTGCTCCTCGATGCGGTGTTGACGTATCTGGACACAGGTGGCCCCCCCTAGAAGGTCCCCCGCGTCTACGCTTCGCGGTGCGCGCATCTCCCTCGACTGAGCGGCTCTCCCAGCGCCCCAGGTCCCGCGACGGCCTGGCTACCTGGCTTCTCGCTCCGGCGAAGTTGTCTCGGGACGGGGGCGGTGCGCGCGCCGAAGTGTGCGGCGAAGTGTGCGAGCGCGCCCCGCAGAACGACGAAAGCCGGAGCCCCGCAGTAGAGCGAGACTCCGGCTTTTGGTGCGACCCAAGGGGCCGCGCTTGGCTCTGCGCCTGGGACCTATCCCGTACCGACCAGGAGCGGTCCGTCAGAATCCGGGAGCTGTGACTTGAAGAAGAAGATCGCGCGCATCCCGCACTAGGCCGTGCAATCCGACGGTTTGTGTGCGGAGAAGTGCGCGATTCGGGCCCGGTCTCCCGGAGCCAGCAGATCGCGCAGCGTCCGACCTCGCCCTCGGTCAGGCGTGTGCCGCAGCTCGTGCAGTAGCGCGCTGCCATCACCGCGGCTCCTCGATCGTCGCCGGGTCGGTCGCGATCAGCGCGTGCTCGGTCAGAACGGCGTTGCAGAAGTCGCAGTGAACGGAGCGCATTCGGCCTACTGCCCCCGAACGGGCGGGATGTCGCCCAGCGCACGCCGGAGCGTCACGGCCGCGAAGTTGACCGGCGAACCCGCCTCACCGAACGACTGTCGGATCGCCTTCTCCAGCGCTTCGACACGGGTTACGGCCCCCCGGA
>DATHJG010000881.1:0-5759 GCA_035489875.1 Solirubrobacteraceae bacterium
CAGCGCTGCGCATGCTTGCGGGACTCGAACCCCTGGATGCGGGTGTGATCCAGATCGGCGATCGCGACGTCAGCAATGTCCGCCCGCGCGATCGCGACATCGCGATGGTCTTCCAGAACTACGCCCTGTACCCGCAGCTGAGCGTGGCCGAGAACATGGGCTTCGCGCTCAAGCAGCAGGGCGTGCCGAAGGACCAGCGCGTCGCGCGCGTGCGCGAGGTGGCCCGCGTGCTCGACCTCGAGCCGTACCTCGATCGCAAGCCCAAGAACCTGTCGGGCGGCCAGCGCCAGCGCGTGGCGATGGGGCGCGCGATCGTCCGGCGCCCCGCGGTGTACCTCATGGACGAGCCGCTCTCGAACCTCGACGCGAAGCTGCGCGTGCAGACGCGCACCGAGCTCGTCGAGCTGCAGGCCCGCCTGGGCGTGACCACCGTCTACGTCACGCACGACCAGGTCGAGGCGATGACGATGGGCCATCGCGTCGCGGTGCTCAGGGACGGCGTGCTCCAGCAGTGCGACGCTCCCGGCACGCTCTACCACGAGCCGGTCAACCTGTTCGTGGCCGGCTTCATCGGCTCGCCGGCGATGAACCTCATCGCGCTCGGGAACGGACGGCCGATGGCGTTCGGCGGATCCACGCTCGCGCTCGGCGCCGGCGACGGGACGTTCGCGGACGCCGACGGCGCCGTCACCGTCGGCTTCCGTCCCGAGGCGCTGCAGGTCGGCGACGGACCGCTCCGGGCGCAGATCCGAACGGTGGAGGACCTCGGATCCGAGGTGTTCGTCCATCTCGCCCTCGAGCATGCGGGCGAGAACGTGGCGCTCGTGTCGAAGCTGCCGCCGCCGTTCGACGGCCGGCCCGGCGACGACATCGGGCTCCAGATCACCGGCACCACGCACCTGTTCGCCGACGACGGCTCCCGCATCCGGTCGACCACCGCGACGTTCCGCTGACCGCCCGCGGGCGCGCTTGCGCTCGTCGCAGCGAGGAGTAGCCTCGGAAGTGGCTATGGCCTGCTCACCTCCGGTCGGGTTCCACGCGACGGCGGGCGAGAGGAGGCAGGTGCTATCGCGGAAGACGACGCGACGGTCGCAGCGCGGCCGGCACCAGATGAAGGGAGCACCACATGTTCGCGAGCATCAGGAGATATCGCCTGCGCCGCGGGTCGATGGATGAGCTGACGCGCCGCGTGGACGAGGGCTTCGCCGAGGAGATCGGCCGGCAACCGGGATTCGTGGCGTACGAGTTCATCGACTGCCGCGACGGCGAGATCATGACGCTGAGCGTCTTCCGCGAGGCCGATCAGGCCGAGGCGTCGCGGGAGCTCGCCGAGCGGTGGACGGAGGAGAACCTCCAGGATCTCGAGTTCGGCCGCCTCGAGCCGATGCGGGGCGCGATCCTCGTCAGTCGAGCGGCGGAGGACATGCTCGAGCCGACCCATGCCGGAGCTGCCCGCAAGTTCGCCACCGTGCGACGCTACGCGCTCCGGTCCGGCTCGATCCCGGCGCTCATGCACACCCTCGACGAGCGGTTCGCCGACCAGATCGAAGCGATGGACGGTTTCGACGCCTATCACGCGCTCGACTGCGGCGGCGGCGAGATCGCGTCGATCAGCCTCCTCCGGGACCCGGCGGCGGCGGAGGACTCCGACGAGCTGGCGCTCGAGTTCGCCCGCCGGGAGCTCGGCGACTTCGACATCGAGCGCACCGAGGTGGTCGGCGGCGAGGTCGTGGTGAGCCGCGCGAGCGTCGAGCTGCTCGAGCCCGCGCACGCATGAGCTGAGGTAGCGCGCGCGGCACGCTCGACGGCCGCTACTCTCCCCGAGCGACGTGACCGCATCGCAGAGACCGCGCAGCGTGGCGCGGCGAATCCGGCGCAGGCTCGCCGCCCGGCTCGCGCCGGAGATCGAGGCCGAGCTGCGCGAGACGCGCCGCCAGCTCCAGACGACCCGATCCAAGCTGCGGGGGTCGCGCGGCGGCGCGTCCCCGCTGCCGCCCGAGGTCGAGCAGACCATTTCGCGCGCACGCGACGAGCACCTGACGTACCTCGCGCGCGACGACCTGCGCGACCTCGCCGCGGTCGTGCTGGAGATCGAGGACCGGCGACTCCCCGGCCTGCTCGTCGAGGCCGGCACCGCGCGCGGCGGGTCGGCGATCGTCATGGCCGCCGCGAAGTCGGTCGAGCGGCCGCTGAGGGTCTACGACGTCTTCGGGATGATCCCGCCGCCGACCGAGCGCGACGGGCCCGACGTGCACCGGCGCTACGCGACGATCGCCGGGGGCGAGGCCGAGGGCGTCGGCGGCGAGACGTACTACGGCTACCGCGACGACCTCCACGGCGAGGTCGCGGACTCGTTCGCCCGCCTCGGCGTGCCCGCGGACGAGCACAACGTCGAGCTGATCCAGGGCCTGTTCGAGGACACGATCGACCTCGACGAGCCGGTCGCGTTCGCCCACCTCGACGGCGACTGGTACGAGTCGACGATGACCTGCCTGACGCGGATCGCGCCACTCGTGGTTCCCGGCGGCCGGATCGTGCTCGACGACTACGACGCGTGGTCCGGGTGCCGGGCCGCGGTCGACGAGTACTTCTCCGGTCGTGACGACTTCCGGCTCGAGCGCCGGGCGAAGCTGCACGTGATCCGCTCGTGACCGCCGTCCTCACCGCGCGCCGCCTCAGCCGGCGGCTCGTTCCGCCGCGCGTGCGCCAGGCGCTGCGCACGGCGCGGCAGGTGCCGGCCCCGAAGCCGGCCGCCGCCGCCCGGCCGGCGCCTCCGGCAGAGCCCCCGCCGCCTCCGACCCGCGAGACGCTGATCCGCATGCTCGAGCGCGGGGAGGCGCTCGACCGCGCGATCGTCACCCAGGTCCGTTCGCTCGTCGGCGCGAAGGAGCACGACACGGCCGTGGCGATCGCCGAGGCCCTGCGCGCCCGGCCGGAGACCGCCCCGCTCGGCCACCTCGCCGCCGGCATCGCGGCGGCCCGGCGCGGCTACCGGGAGCTCGCGTGGGCCGAGCTCCGCGGCCTGCCGCGCGTCACGTGGGCGATGTACGCGCCGGCGGAGTACCTCCGCGCCGGCCTGATCGTCGCCCCGGACGAGGCGCTGCGCGAGCTCCGCGCGCTCGTCGCCGAGGATCCCGCCGAGGTCCAGGCGAAGAGCTGGCACGAGATCCTGTCCGTCGTCTGGGGACTGGGCGAGGCCGAGCTCGCGCGCGCGGTGTTCGCGATCTTCGAGCGCCATGTGGAAGCGGACTCGCCGCTGTGGCGCAACGCCGAGCTGCATCGCGACTGGATGCGGCCGTGGGTCGCCGCGGATCCCGACTCGCCGTCGGCGCCCGCGCCGCCGGGAGGGCGCCGGACGTTCGCGGTGCTGGACTACGGCCACCCGTCCGCGACGAAGGCCTCGGCGAACATCGGCGACCACGTCCAGACGATCGCCGCGCTCGGCCACGTGGTCCGCCACCAGGGCGTCCGCCTGCACGGGGACGAGGACCTCGTCGACCTGCTGGCGCAGCTCAGGAGTCGGACGCGTTCGGAGCGCCAGCGCTCCGACATCGACGCCGACCTCGAGGTCATCACGGTGCACCGCGACGCCTCGATCTACGAGCCGATCCCCGAGGACACGTGGGCCTTCTGCTTCGGCTGGTTCATGCACTCGCTGTTCCGGATGCGCCACGCGTTCCCGCTGCACCGCAACCTGCGCCCGATCTTCGTCTCGTTCCACTGCAACAAGCGCGAGCTGCTCACGCCGGACGCGATCGAGTACCTGAAGCGCTACGGGCCGGTCGGCTGCCGCGACTGGACCACCGTCGACCTGCTGCTCTCGATCGGCGTGCCGGCGTTCTTCTCCGGCTGCCTGACCGCCACGATCGATACGGTGTTCCCGGACCTCGCCGCCTCGCCGGACGCCGACGCGCCGGTCGCCTACGTGGACATGCCGGCGGAGGACGTCCCGGCCGGGGCGCCGACGTTCGAGCACAGCAGCGACGCCGTCCGGGGCCGCTCGTTCGTGGCGAACGTGTACGCCGCGCTCGACCTGCTCGAGACCTACCGGCGCGACCATCGCGCCGTGGTGACCTCGCGGTTGCACTGCTACCTGCCGGTGCGGTCGCTCGGCATGGACGTCGACTTCCAGCCGGCCAACCGCTCCAACCCCCGCTTCGACGGGCTGATCGACATCGCCGACGGGGCGTTCGACGCGATGCGCAATGCCCTGCTCACCAACCTCGAGCAGGTCTTCGACGCGATCCTGGCCGGCCGGGCGGAGGACGAGGTCTACGGCCTGTGGCGCGAGCTCAACGCGGCAGGCGTGGCGGCCGCGGAGGAGCGCCGGAACCGAGCGCCCCGGCTCGCGCCGGTCGCCGTCGACGGCGGGGTGGAGGCGGCGCTGTCGCGCTCGGTCGCCCACGGGCCGCCCGCGCCGGACGGCGCGGTCGACTGCGCCATCGTGCTGCCGCAGGGCGGCTTCCTCAACGCATCCGTGCTCGTCGCCTCGCTGCTGGAGCACGGGTCGCGTCCGCTGCGCCTCTGGGTGCTCGCCCGCCCGGGGACGGACGCGATCGAGCAGCGGCTCGCCGCGCGCTTCCCTGAGCTCTCCTTCACGTGGATCCCGACGGACGGCCATGACCGCGACCTGCGGCTGCTGCTGCCCGACCTCCTGCCCGACGTCGCGCGCGCGATCGTGCTGCCGATGCCCGCGGTGGCGACCGGCGACGTCGCCGAGCTGGCGGACCTCGACCTCGGCGGCCACGCCGTGGCGGCGCCGCTCCGGCCCGGCACGGCCGACGCGAGCGGCTTCGGCGTGATCGACGACGCGGCCGCGCGGCTCGAGGACCGCACGCAGGCGTCCGCGGAGCTGCGGCGCACCGCGCACGCCCGCCACGCGTTCGACTTCGACGCGTTCGACACCGACGTCCTCGTGCTCGACCTCGAGCGCCTGCGCCGCGACGGCTTCACCGCGCAGGCGCTCGCGCTCGTCCAGGCGTTCGGGCTCGACGACGTCGAGGCGATGCACTACCTCTGCGGGCCGGACCGGGCGACCCTGCCGGAGCGGTGGGCGGTCGTCCCGACGCGCACGCCGGTGCGCGGCGCCGGGCTGCTGCACTGGGTCGACGACGTCAAGCCGTGGCAGCAGACGCTCACGCCCGAACGTGACGAGTGGCGCCGCTACGCCGCCGCGCTCAAGGACCGGGAGACGCCCGTTCAGGCGTGAGCGGCGAGCGGGCGAGGAAGCGGTGGAGGCGCGTGCAGCCGCTGTTTCCGGTGGCACCGTAGGCGTGGATTCACAGTAACGCCATGCGGTCTCTCGTCGAGACCCACATTTAATTCGTGCCTGCAAACACGCGGGTTCGTCGCCTGCCTCTGGGGTGACCCGTGCAAGATGCGCCGGCCGGGAGCCGCCACCTCGATGGCATGGATCGACCGGATCCGCGCCGCCGCGATGACGGGGCTCGGGTCTGTCGCCCGATGTTGTTGCCTGCAAAAGCCAGACATCCGGTAAAACGAGTCACCGGTAAGCGGCAATCAGCGTTCGCGGCGCCAGATCGCGTCATCGAGTTCGGCCGATCGCCGGATCAATCTGCCGTTTCGATGACAAGTAGGGTTTGGAGTGCATTGGGACCGCGGGCTAGGGTCTTCGAGGTCGGGCGACCACGGATGGATGAACGGAAACAGCCCGACCACCTTCCCACCGGCGGCCCGGGACGAAAACCGCTAGCGGTTGGCTCGCGACCACCCCACCCGCGATCCTACCTCCTCCGGCG
>DATHJG010000882.1:0-9398 GCA_035489875.1 Solirubrobacteraceae bacterium
GCCCGGATAGGGCAGCAGCGGCTGCACGACCTTGCGGGCGACGTGCACGAACAGGCGAACCTCGCCAGGCAGCGGCCGCAGGAGCTCGCCGCGCTGCGCGGCGCCTGGGAGGCGATCGACGCGACGCTGCTGCCCTATCCGGGCTGAACCTGAGCCGGCGCGGGCAGCGCCGCGGCGGCGGTGGAGATCGGCGCGCACGCCATGTCGTTGCCCTCGAGCACGCGATTCCAGACGCGCACCAGGACCTCCGCCTCGTCGTCGGTGACGAAGTCCTGGAACAGGCGCTGGACCGCCTCGAGGTAGACCGGAAAGCCGCGCTCGGCGGCCTTCCGGCCCTTGGCGGTCAGCACCGCGTAGGTGGCGCGGCGATCGTCGGGCGGGATCTCGCGGCGGACGAGGCCCTCCTGCTCGGCCTTGGCGACGAGCCGCGTCGCGCCGCCGCGCGAGAGCAGCAGTGCGTCCGCGAGGTCGGACATGCGCCGGCGGCCGTCCTTCCAGTGCAGGTGCAGGAGCAGCTCCAGGCGGCTGAGCGAGACGCCGGCGGTCGACTCCAGCTCGGCGTCGAGACGCTCGCCGAGCCGCCACTCGACGACGAGGAGCCCGTAGAACGCGGCGAAGCGCGGATCTGCGACTTGTTCACCCACGGCGGAGTCGAGTGTAGGACCGGTGGCGGACGATTGCGAGCGTGAAGATTGTGTTGGAAACGCTTGACAGATCAATCCTACGCTGGTTAGGGTTGCCGCGTCAACCGTTCCGACCGCAATCCTCCCCGCGGTCTCCCTCTCTCCCCGGAGGTCCTCGACGTGTTACCCGCACCTCCTCTTCCCCGCGGCCGCCTCGCACGGCTGGCCGACCTCGCCTTCCGGCGCCGCCGCGCGGTGGTCGCCGTCTGGGTCGTCGGCCTGGTCGCCGCGTTCGCCGGGGCCGGGCTCGCCGGCGACTGGTCCGCGGACTACTCCACGCCCGGATCGGAGTCGCGCGCTGCGGCCGACCTGCTGCAGGAGCGCTTCCCCCAGAGCAGCCCCGACACCGTCGACGTGGTCTGGCAGGCGCGCGACGGCGCCGGCGCGGCCGCGGTGCGCGACCGGATCGACCGGCTCGCCGCGGATGCCGACGGGCTGGAGGGCATCGGCCGCGCGGCGCCTGCCGCCGCCGCCGACATCTCCCCCGACGGCAGCATCGGCGTCCTGCGGATCCCGCTGACCGAGCTGCCCGGCTCCGTGCCGCGCACGACGGGCGAGACGCTGATCGAGCTCGCCCAGCAGGCGGACGGCGCCGGCGTGCGCGTCGAGCTGGGCGGCGAGCTGATCGCGAACGCGCAAGGGGGCGAGATCTCGTCGGAGATGGTCGGCCTCGCAATCGCCGCGCTCGTGCTGCTGCTCACGTTCGGGACCATCGTCGCGGCCGGCCTGCCGCTCGCCACGGCGCTGTTCGGCCTCGGCATCTCGAGCGCGCTGATCGGCGTGCTGGCCGCGGTCATGGACGTGCCGGACTGGGCGCCGGCGCTCGCGTCGATGCTCGGGATCGGCGTGGGGATCGACTACGCGCTGCTCATCGTCACGCGCTATCGCGGCGCGCTGGGCGGTGGCCTGGCCCCGCGGGAGGCGGTGGCCGAGGCGGTGTCGACCGCCGGGCGGTCGGTGCTGATCGCGGGTTCGACCGTCGTCATCTCGCTGCTCGGCCTGTTCCTCATGGGCCTCCCCTACCTCTACGGCGCCGCGCTGGCCGCGATCATCTCGGTGATCGTCGTGATGGCCGCGTCGGTCACGCTCGTGCCGGCGCTGATGGCGATGGCCGGGTCGCGCGTCGACCGGCTGCGGATCCCGGGGATGAACCGGCCGGCGGGCGACCCCCACCGCGCGCCGGCCGCCCGCTGGGGCCGCGCGGTGCAGCGCCGCCCGCTGGTCGCTGCGGTGGCGGGCGTGGTCGTGCTGCTCGTGCTCGCGTCCCCGTTCGCGGGGCTCCGGCTCGGCTTCCCCGACCGCGGCAACGACGCGACCGACACGACGACGCGCCAGGCGTACGACCTCGTCTCGGAGGGCTTCGGCCCGGGCGCCAACGGCCCGCTGCTGCTGGCCGCCGAGACGTCGAGCCAGGCCGAGCGCGACGCGATGGGGCGGATCGCGGGAGACCTGCGCGACGACCCGGGCGTCGCCGCGGTCGGCGAGCCGGCGACGAGCGATGACGGCGGCGCGGTCATGCTCACCGTCACGCCGCGCACGTCGCCGCAGGATCCGGCCACCGAGGATCTCGTCCACCACCTCCGCGACGACGTGCTCCCCGGCGCCGGCGTGCAGGTCGACGTCGGCGGCGCGACCGCGGCGCTCGTGGACCAGAGCCAGGCGACGGCCGACCGGCTCCCGCTGTTCATCGGCGGCGTCGTCGGGCTCTCGTTCCTGCTCCTGCTCTTCAGCTTCCGCTCGATCGTCGTCTCGATCAAGGCGGCGGTGCTGAACCTGCTCTCGATCGGCGCCGCGTACGGCGTGGTCGCGTACCTGGCGGAGGGCGGCTGGGCCGGGCAGCTCGTCGGGATCGACAGCGAGACGCCGGTGCCGCCGTTCATCCCGGTGATCATGTTCGCGGTCCTGTTCGGGCTGTCGATGGACTACGAGGTGTTCCTGCTCTCGCGCGTGCGGGAGGAGTACCTCGCCCGGCGCGACACCGCCAGCGCCGTGACCCAGGGGCTCGCGCGCACGGCGCGCGTGATCACCGCCGCCGCACTGATCATGGTGGCCGTGTTCGGCGCGTTCGCGCTCAGCCCGGACGTATCGCTCAAGCTCATCGGCCTCGGCCTGGCGGCGGCGATCCTCGTCGACGCGACGATCGTGCGCATGGTGCTCGTGCCCGCCGTGATGCAGCTCCTCGGCGACCGCAACTGGTGGCTGCCGCGCTGGCTGGACCGGGTCATCCCGGAGGCGGGGCTCGAGGGACCCGCGACGCCGGCGCCCGCCCCGGCCGCGGGTTAGCGGTCCAGCAGGAGCCTGTCGAGCCCGCGCGTGAGCCCGACCCGATCGGACACCGCGCGGGCCGCCAGGAGCGTGCCCGCCACGTAGGGCGCCGGCGAGCCGCCGGCGTCGTGGCGGATCGAGAGGCGCTCGTCGGGCAGGCCGAACACCACCTCGGTCGAGACGACGAAGCTCGGCAGGCGCACGGAGTGCACCTGGGTGCCGCCCACGGTCGCTCCGCGCGCCTCGCGCGGTCCCGCGATCTCGTCCAGCGGCCGGCCGAGCGGCGCCGCCCCGACCTGGCCGAGCCGCTCGGCGAGCTCGCGCGCCGTCCCGCTGGGGACGTCGGCCTTGGTCGCGCTCGCGTAGTCGATCACCTCCCGGTGCGGGAGGTGGGGCGCGACGAGCAGCGCGGCGGCCTGGGCCATCGCGGCGGTGATCGAGAAGTTGCCCGCGGCGACGACGCCGACACCGCGCTCGCGCGCGGCGGCGTCGATCTCCTCGAAGTCGGCGGCGGTGAGGCCCGACGTGCCGATCACGACGGCGACGCCGCGCTCGATCGCCGTGAGCGCATTCGCCTTGACGACGTCGTGCGATGTGTAGTCGATCAGGACGTCGACGCCGTCGAGCGCCTCGGCGACGGTGGCGTAGATGGGAGCGCCGCCGGCCTCCCCGCCCGCGGCCGAGCGGGCGACCCCCGAGCGCAGCTCGAGGTCGTCGGCCGCGAGCACGCCGTCGACGAGCGCCCGGCCGGTCCACCCGGTCGCGCCCGCGATGCAGACGGCGATCATCCGCGCCCGCGCCGGCGGAACAGGTTCCTGATCCGCTCCCACAGGACCGAGAACAGGAGCGAGAAGCCCTTGACCGGCTCCGCGGCCGGCGGCGGTTGCGCCGGGCTGACCTCGGCCGGGCTCTTGCCGCTCACCTCGGCCGGGCTCTTGCCCTCCGCGACGGCGATCTCGTCGGGCGGCGTCGTGCCGGCGCCGGCGCTCGCAGCGGCCTCGTCGCCGGTCAACGGGCCTACCGGCGCGGCGGCGAGCCGCTGTTGCAGGCAGGTCGCGAGGTCGCGCAGGAGGCGCTTGGAGATGTCGTTGATCATCCCGCCGCGGCCGAACGAGGCGAGCCGGCCGGTGATCGCGTAGTCGGTGTCGGTGTCGACGCGCGTGCCGCCGCCGTCGGTCGCGTGCAGCGTGTTGACGATCGTCGCGCTCGCGCCGCCCTGGCCGCGCTTGTCGCTCCCGCGCGCCACGAGGGTCGCGGTGCGGGCGGCGGCGTCGGCTGACTCGATCTTGATCGTGCCGCGGTAGGACGCGGTCGTCGGGCCGAGCTTGACCTGGAACTCGCCGTGGTAGGTGCCGTCCTCGTCGTGCCCGGTGATCGCCGCCCCGGGCAGGCATGGTGCGACCCGCTCGAGGTCGATCAGCGCCGTCCACACCTGCTCGATCGGGGCCTCCACCTCGAAGGACTGCTCGAGCTTCACCGCCGCACCACCTCCAGGTCCTCGCGCGTGTCGATGTCCGTCGGGTCGGCGAGGTCCGCGCACTCGACCTCGGTGACGCCTGCCAGGAGGTCGCGGAAGCCGCTGTCGCCGCGCAGCTCGTCCGCGCGCGCGAGGACCGGGCCGCGGATCACGACCGGATGCCCGGGCGCGCCGCCGTAGACGGCCCGCGCCGCGTCGCCAGGCGCAGCGCGCACGCGCTCGACGACCGCGCGCGTGATGAACGGCTGGTCGGCGAGCACGATCGCGACCTCGTCGGCGTCGCGCAGCGCCGCCAACCCGTGGCGCAGCGAGGCGCCCATGCCCTCCGCCCAGTCCGCGCAGACGACGACCTCGGCGCCGGCGAGGTCGGCGCCGGCGCGGACCTCGTCCGCCCGGGCGCCGAGGACGACGAGCACGCGGTCGAGGTCGCGCACGGCGGCGAGGGCGTGCTCGACGAGCGGACGGCCGGCGACGCGCGCGAGCTGCTTGGGCCCGCCGAAGCGCCGGCCCTCGCCCGCGGCGAGCACGAGGCCGGCCGTCATGAGCCCGCGCCTCCGCGCGGCGCGCGCTCGTCACCGGCCGTCATGAGCGCGCGCGGCGCGCGCTCGTCACGCGCGGTCACGCGAGCTCCCCTTCCATCAGGTCCGCGAGCTGCTCCAACGACGCGATGCTATTCCCCGGCAGCAGCCGGTCGAGGTGCGGCATCGCCGCGACCATGCCGCGGGTGAGCGGCTCGAAGCGGGGGTCCGCGGCCAGCGGGTTGAGCCAGACGAGCCGGTGCGCCGTGCGGCGCAGGCGGCCCAGCTCGGCGGCGAGCTCGTCGGGGTCGCCGCGGTCCCAGCCGTCCGAGAGCAGGACGACGAACGCGCCGCGGCCGATGCGGCGGCCGTGCTCGCGGTTGAGCGTGGCGAGCGAGGCGCCGATGCGGGTGCCGCCCGACCAGTCGGTCACGCGCTCCGCGGCGCGCCGCAGCGCGAGGTCGGGATCGCGGCCCGCCAGCTCCAGCGTCACGCGGGTCAGGTGGGTGCCGAACGCGAACGCCTCCACGCGCGCCCGCGCGGCGACGCTGGCCTGCACGTACTGCAGCAGCACCCGCGCGTACGGCGCCATCGAGCCCGACACGTCGAGCACGAGCACCACGCGCCGCGGACGCCGGGTCGGCGTGCGCCAGCGCCGCTCTAGCAGCTCGCCGCCCTGGCGCAGCGACGCGCGCGTCGTCGCGCGCAGGTCGGGCACGTGGCCGCGCTGGCGCGCGGCGCGCGTGCGGCGGCTCAGCCGCGTCGGGCCGCGCAGCGCGAGGCGCGCGAGCAGCCGCCGCGCGGCGGCGCGCTCGGCGTCCGTGTACTCGGCGAAGTCCTTGCCGCGCAGCAGCTCCTCCTCGCTCCACGCCGCGGGCACGGCGTCGACGTCGACGAGCGCGAGCTCCTGGTCGGCAGCCGGCATCGCGACGCGCGGCAGCGCCGCCCGGGCGAGCTGGCCGAGGGCCTCGAACGGGTCCTCCTCCGGCGGCTGCGCCCGCGACCCGAAGACCTGCGCGAACGCGAGCGCGAACGCCGCGTGGTCGGCGCGCGAGGAGCACAGCGTCGCGCGCAGCGCGTAGAACGCCTCCTCGCGCGAGCCGGCGTCGACGGCCGCGAGCGCCCGGTGCGCGGCGAGCAGCTCCCCCACCCCGACCCGCACGCCGAGCCCGCGCAACGAGAGGGTCAGATCTTGCAATCGCGCAATGACGGAATCCGGTGTGCTGGATTGCAAGATCTGACCCCCTCTACGCGCCCTCGAGCACGTTGGTCGCGCGGACGCGATCGATGTCCTCGCGCACCTTCAGCGCGACGCCGAGCGTCGCGTCCAGGTCGTCGTCCGGGTCGAGCGCGAGCAGCGCGCGCGCCCACGTGATCGTCTCCCCCACACCCGGCACCTTGTAGAGCTCCTCCCCGCGCAGCCGCGCGACCGCCGCGCAGACGCGGGCGACGACGGCCTCCGGCACGCCGGGCAGCCGCGCCCGGACGATCTCGGCCTCGCGCTCGCGCGACGGGTAGTCGATCCAGTGATACAGGCAGCGGCGCTTGACCGCGTCGTGCAGCTCGCGCGTGCGGTTGGAGGTCAGCACGACCAGCGGGCGGCGGCGCGCCGCGATCGTCCCCAGCTCCGGGATCGTGACCGCGAAGTCGGCCAGGAACTCGAGCAGGAACGCCTCGAACTCGTCGTCGGCGCGATCGACCTCGTCGATCAGCAGCACGACGTCCTCGGCGGCCTCCAGCGCCTCGAGCAGCGGGCGGCGGAGCAGGAACTCGCGCCCGAACAGCTCGCGCGACGCCGCGCCCGCCTCCGCGGCGCGGATCGCCAGGAGTTGGCGCTGGTAGTCCCAGTCGTAGACCGCGTGGTGGAGGTCGATGCCCTCGTGGCACTGCAGCCGGATCAGCCGCGCGCCGGTCGCCGACGCCAGCGCCCGCGCGACCTCCGTCTTCCCGACGCCGGCCTCGCCCTCCAGCAGCAGCGGCTGCTCGAGCGCGATGGCGAGGAAGACGGCGGTGGCCAGGCCCCGATCGGGGAGGTAGCCCTCCCCGACCAACGCCCGCTCGACGTCGGCGACGGCCGCCAGGGTCACGCCGCCGCGGCCGCCTCCTCCAGCGCGCGCCGGCACAGCACGCGCGCCAGATGGCGCTTGTAGTCCGCCGACGCGTTGAGGTCCTCCGGCGGGTCGGTCCCCTCGGCGGCCTGCTCGGCCGCCGCCGCGATCGCGGACGCGTCCAGGCTGCCGCCGCGCAGCGCCGCCTCGACCGCGGTGCCGCGGAGCGGGGTGCTCGCCATGTTCGTCAGCCCGACCCGCACGTCCTCGCACGAGCCGTCGGGCGCCCTGCGCACCGCCGCGCACACGGCGACCATCGCCCAGTCCTCCACGCGGCGGTTGAACTTCGCGTAGCCCGCGCCCCAGCCGTCGCCGGCGGGGAGCCGGACCTCGGTGAGGATCTCGCCGTCTCCCACGGCGGTCGTGAGGTAGTCCTGGAACAGGTCGGCGGCGGCGATCTCGCGCTCCCCGCTCTCCCCCCGCACGATCACCGATCCCTCCAGCGCGACCAGCACCGCCGGGAGGTCGGAGGCCGGATCGCCGTGCGCGAGCGCCCCGCCGATCGTGCCGCGGTTGCGCACCTGCTGATCGGCGATCGTCGCCGCCGCGCGCGCCGCGAGGCCGAGCGACGGGTCGGTCGCCACCGCGTGGTGGCGCGTCATCGCCCCGATCCGCACGCTGCCGTTCTCGCGCCGGATGCCCTCGAGCCCGGGCACGCGGCGGAGGTCGACCAGCAGCGACGGCGCCGCCAGCCGCAGCT
Organism: Solirubrobacteraceae bacterium; assembly: GCA_035489875.1. GTDB lineage: Bacteria > Actinomycetota > Thermoleophilia > Solirubrobacterales > Solirubrobacteraceae > DASQMT01. Next base: position 7,752 of record DATHJG010000882.1, read on the forward strand.
TCATCAGCGGCACGAGCGAGTGCCCGCCGGCGAGCACCTTGGCGTCCTCGCCGCCCTCGCGCAGCGCCGCCAGCGCGGCGTCGAGCGACTCGGGCGCGACGTAGTCGAACTCGGCGGGAATCATGCGGGCGCACCTCCCTTCTCCTGGAGCGTCTCCCACACCCGCATGGGCGTGAGCGGCATGTTGATGAAGTCGACGCCGGCCGGCCGGAGCGCGTCGATCACGGCATTCGTGACGGCGGCGCTCGCGGCGATCGTGCCGGCCTCGCCGACGCCCTTGACCCCGAGCGAGTTCACCGGCGACGGCGTCTCCGTGCGGTCGGTCTCGAAGCTCGGCAGCTCCGCGGCGCTCGGGAGCGCGTAGGAGACGAACGAGCCGGTGGCGAGCTGGCCGGTCTCGTCGTAAGCGACCTGCTCGAACAGCGCCTGCCCGATCGCGTGGACGATCCCGCCGTGGATCTGGCCGTCGATGAGGCTCGGGTTGATCGCCGGGCCGCAGTCGTCGATGGCGACGTAGCGAACCACGTCGACCTTGCCGGTCTCCGGGTCAACCTCCACCACGGCGGCGTGGGCCCCGAACGGGAAGACGAAGTTCTCCGGGTCGTAGAACGCCGTCTGCTCGAGCCCCGGCTCCATGTCGGCCGGCAGGTTGCCCTCGGGGATGTACGCGATCCCGGCCACCTCGGCCAGGGTCATGCCCTTGTCCGGCGAGCCCTTGACGGAGAACGTGCCGTCGCGCAGCTCGATGTCCTCCGGCGCCGCCTCGAGCTTGTGGGCGACGATCGCGCGGACCTTGTCGGCCACCTTCTCCGTCGCGCGCACGACCGCCTCGCCGCCGACGGCGAGCGAGCGCGACCCGTACGTGTCGAGCCCCCACGGGCCCTGCGACGTGTCGCCGTGGAGCACGTCGATCTGCTGCGGGTCGAGCCCCAGGCGATCGGCCACGATCTGGGCGAAGCTCGTCTCCAGGCCCTGTCCGTGGGGGGAGGTGCCGGTGTAGACGGTCACCGCGCCCGTCACGTGCACGCGGACCAGCGCCGACTCCATCAGCCCCGCCTGCACGCCGAACGACGCCGGCCCGGTGGCCCGCGACGGCGCCAGGCCGCAGATCTCCGTCCAGGTCGAGAAGCCGACGCCGCGGAGCTTGCCGTCGGCGGTGCGGCCGCGCTCGGCCTCGGGGTCGAAGCGCTCGAGCAGCTTCGCGAGCGCGCCGGGGTAGTTGCCGGAGTCGTAGGTGATGCCGACGGCGGTCTCGGCCGGGAAGTCCTCGGGCGGGATGAAGTTGCGCCGCCGCAGCTCGAGCCGGTCGATCCCCAGCTCCCGCGCCATCTGCTCGACCATCACCTCGATGTAGTGGGTCGCCTCCGGCCGCCCGGCGCCGCGGATCGCGTCCGTGGCCATCTTGTTCGTCATCACGCCGGTGATGTCCGTGCGCACCGCCTGCCAGCGGTAGCACCCGGCCATGACGAACGCGCCGAGCGACGGGATCATCGGCGTCAGCAGCATCATGTACGCGCCGAGGTCGGCGACGATCTTCACGTGCAGGGCGGTGAACGTGCCGTCGCGGTTCGCGCCCATCTTCACGTAGGCGATCTGGTCGCGGCCGTGGTGCGCGGTCGCCATGTTCTCCGACCGCGTCTCGATCCA
>DATHJG010000883.1:0-2128 GCA_035489875.1 Solirubrobacteraceae bacterium
CAGCGCCACCGCGACCAGAACCCGACACGCCTTCCTTGAGCGGCCCATCTTCACCTCCCTGGGGTGGGAGTCCGTCCGTCAGCCGACCGTAGTCCTCCCGGATCGGGAAACCAAGCGGCCCATCGCCATCGGGTTCGAAAGCAACGGCGCAACGGCTCGCAACAACGCCCGCGCGGTGGTCGGTACGGTGACGTCGACCAGGCGATCGACAACGCGCCGCTGGTTCTCGACGACGTCGCCTTGTCCGTCTGGGCGCCGGCGGAGACGACCGCAGTGATGCGGAAGCGGACGCACGGGTGATCCTCGGCTACTCGACGAGGCGGCGACGGGGACCGCGATCGGCGCGCCCGCTGTTGGGAGCAGCGGGCGCGCGGGTGGGTCAGCTCACAGTGCCCGGCACTGGTCTTCCTTGTTGCCGTGCACGATGTTGCCGCCGCCGATCGGTGCGGGGTCGTTCTCCTTGCACTGCAGGTTGCCGTCGACGACGTTGTTGGCGACTTTGACGCCGCCGAGGTTCTTGACGATCTGGATGCTGCCGCCGACCCGTGTCCCGCTGACCTTGAGCGCGGCGGTGTTCTCGTCGTATTGGATGTCGCCCGCCACGGTCGAGGTCGACACGGTGGCCGAGCCGCCCTGCTTGACCTGCACGCTGCCGCCTACGCGCGAGCGGGTGTTGACGGAGATGTGGCGGGCGTTCTCGCCTTGGACGTTGCCGATCACGCGCACTCCGCGGGCGATCAGCGTCGCGCCGCGCTCGACCTTGATCGTGCCTTGCACGCGCGTGCCCTTCAGCTCGCAGCGCCCGCCGTCGGGCACGCGTAGGTTGTCGACGGTGATCGCGCTGAGCGTGCCGCGGCAGCTGCGCTCCTCGGCGAGCGCGGTGGACGGGAGGGCGGCGACGGCGGCCAGCGCTGCGGCGCCGGCCAGGGTCCTGTGGTTCATGGTGACCTCCTGGGGTCGGTGGGTTGCCGGGGGGAAGCCCACCGAGCGGCGGTGAGGACGCCGTGAGGCGGCGGTGAGAGTTCTCTCACCCGCTCGTCGAGGCGCGGGCGCGCGCCGCGGGGATCATGAGAGCACTCTCATGCTGGCTTCATGTCCGTCCCATGCCGGAGCGCGGCCGTGCGCGCGGTGACCCTGCGGCTCGTCGCCCTGCTGACGGTCGCCGTTCTGTGCGGCGGCACGGTCACCTACGCCGCCGGGCGGTTGATCAGCGTGCCGGCGCCCGAGCCCGTCGCACCCGCGCAGGTCGACCCCGAGGCGGGGCGCGATCGCGACGAGGAGCGTGCGCGAGAGCGGCGCGCGGCCCGTGAGCGGCGCGCGGCGCGTGAGCGGCGCCGGCGTGAGCAGCGTTCGCAGCCTGCGCCATCGCCCGGGTCCCAGCAGCCCCCCGCGACGAGCAGCCCACCGAGCACGGGCGGCTCCGGCGGTGACGGGGATGACGGCTCCGGCGGCACGGACGACGGCTCCGCCGGCGACGCCGCTCCCGCGCCCGCTCGCCAGCCGGTGCCGTCCTCGCCGCCTGCGGCGGACGATGACGACGTTCGAGCTGCTCGGCGACGACCCCGAGGAGCGGCGCGAGACGATCGCGCTGGTCACCGACGAGCTGGATCGCATGAGCCGCTTCGTCGAGGACCTGCTCACGCTCGCCAAGGCCGAGCGGCGCGACTTCCTGCGGCCCCAGCATCTCGACCTCGACGTGCTCACCGAGGAGCTCATGGCCAAGGCCACCGCGCTCGGCCCACGCGACTGGCGCGTCGATGGGGTTGGCACCGGCCGGCTGAGCGCCGATCGCCAGCGCCTGACACAGGCGGTCATGAACCTCGCCCACAACGCCGTCCAGCACACCGGGGAGGGCGACCTGATCGCGCTCGGCAGCGAGCTGCGCAACGGTCACGCGCGGCTATGGGTGCGCGACAGCGGCCCCGGCGTCGCCGACGCCGAACGCGAGCGCATCTTCGAACGCTTCGCCCGCGCCGGCGACCGCCGGCACTCCGACGGCGCCGGGCTGGGGCTGGCCATCGTGCGTGCGATCGCCGACGCCCACGGCGGGCGTGTGCTGCTCGACACTCGCCTGGGCTTCGGCTCCACCTTCACGATCGAGATCCCGACCGAGCCCCAGCAGGAGGTC
>DATHJG010000884.1:0-2660 GCA_035489875.1 Solirubrobacteraceae bacterium
CTGGGCCGGCGCGCTCGTGCTGATCCCCTGGCACCTGTACGAGGACTACGGCGACCGCGACGTGCTGGCGGAGCACTACGCGGCGATGGCGCGCTACGTCGACTACCTCACCGCCCACTCGGACGGGCTCATCCAGCAGGGCTTCTACGGCGACTGGGTGTCGCCCAGCACGTCGGGCACGTTCCCGTTCCCGCCCGAGGGCGCGCGGCTGACCGGCACGGCGTACTTCCACCGCTACGCCGAGGTGCTCGCCGACGCGGCGCAGGCCCTGGGGCGCGACGCCGACGCGGCGCGCTTCGCGGACCTCGCCGAGCAGATCGCGGCGGCGTTCAACGCCACGTTCCTCGACCGCGCGCGCGGCGTGTATCGCACGGACCGGGACGTCGGCTACCGCCAGACCTCCAATGCCGTCCCGCTCGCCTTCGGGCTCGTGCCGCCCGAGCTGGTCGACGCGGTCACGGCCAACTTGGTGGCCGACATCGAGGCCCGCGGCAACCACCTCAACACGGGCCACGCGGGGACCCAGCACCTGCTGCCGGCACTGACCGAGCAGGGGCACGTGGACACCGCGTTCGCGATCGCCACGCAGCGCACGTACCCGAGCTGGGGCTACTGGATCGAGAACGGCGCGACGACGCTGTGGGAGGCGTGGGAGCTCAACACGCGCTCGCGCGACCACGCGTTCCTCGGCTCGATCGACAGCTGGTTCTACCGCTACCTGGCCGGCATCCGGCCCGCGAAGCCGGGCTACGCCGAGATCGCGATCCGGCCGTTCGTGCCGACCCGCCTGCAGCACGCGGCGGCGACCCGGGGAACCGTACGCGGCACGGTCGCGTCGTCGTGGCGCAAGACGGGCAGGACGTTCCACCTCGACGTCACCGTGCCGCCGAACGCCACCGCGTCGGTCCACGTGCCGCGGTTCGGCGGCGACCGGCCGCACGCTCAGCCGGGGGCGCGGCTCGTGCGGACGGAGGGCGACGCGGCGGTCTACGCGGTCGGCTCCGGCCGCTGGCGCTTCACCAGCCGGCTCTCCGAGGCGCACCTGCAGTCGCTCTCCGTGTCCACCGCATCCGCGCCGGTGCGCGCGGCCGCGGGCGAGCCCGTCACCGTCGACGTGACCGTCGGCGGGCACGCCCCGGGCAACATGAGCGGCTCGCTCACCACCGAGGTGCCCGACGGCTGGACGGTCGCGCCTGCGCGCGCCGCGTTCCGGCTCGACAGGCCCGAGGACTCCGGGTCGACGACGATTCCCGTGACGCTCACGCCACCGGACGGCGCGACCGGCGGGGACGCGTCGATCGCGTTCACCGCCGCCGCGCGCAGCATGGAGGCGAGCACGACGGCGCGGGCGGTCGTGTTCGGCCACTGGCCCGCTGGAACCACGGCCGAGGCGTCGAGCCACCACCCGCCCAACGTCGTCGATGGGCAGACGCGGACCTACGTGCCGCACAACGCGATCGACGGCGACCCGGCCACGTTCTGGAACGACGTGACGTCCGGCGGCTACCCGGACGTGCTCACGATCACGGCGCCGGGGTCAGTCAGCCTTTCCGGCGTCTCGCTCGCGACGATGGCCGACGGCGTTCCGGTCGACTTCGGCGTGCAGACCTGGGACGGCGCCGAGTGGGTGACGCGGGCGACGGTGACCGGTAACGACGCGGTGGTACGCCGGATCGCGTTCGGCGAGGCGGTGACCACGAGCCGCGTGCGGATCGTCGTCACCCGCGACGACGCCCGCAACGGTGAGTTCAGTCGGGTCGCGGAGCTCAGTCCCTGACCTCCGCGGCGGCCGCCAAGAGCGTCGGCCCGCCCCGGCGTGAGCTTCGCCGGCTCGGTCGCCGCCGGCTACGCGCACGTCGTCGAGAGTGAGTGACGCGGACTCCCCGGTCCGGGCTCCAATCAAGCGACGACCTCAGTGATGTGTGGTGGGCGCAGTAGGGTTTCGAACCTACGACCCCTGGTTTGTAAGGCTGCACGACAGCGCCTCATCAATCCTCTACCTCGTCCACTGCGTGTCGCGCGGCACAGTCATCGTTGGCCTCCGGGCTCCATGACCGGGTCCGCGTAGACGGCGAACTCGGCCAGTTGAGTGTTGTGACCAGGCTGGCTGGGGTACCACCCGTGTGTGATGTGCAGCCGCACATAGCGCGCCTGTATCGGCGTGACCGCCGTGATGTTGCCGGACTTCGGCGCGTCCACTTCAGACCCCACGGTCGTCCACCGCTTGCCGTCCAGAGAGGTCTGCACGTCGTACGCCCGCGGGGCCCAATTTCCACGTCCGCTCGTCCCCACCGCTCGCACAACCGTGGGCAGCCCGAGGTCCACGGCGATGAACTCCGGCCTCTGGGTGGTAGGCGCCTCCCCTGGCGTCTGGCCGCCCGAGGCCCAATACGTCGACGCCTGCCCGTCGGTCAAGAACGACGGCGGGTGCTGATACTGATAGCTCGATGCCGAGACGCGCGGATACGGGCTTCCGGTCGTGTTGAGCGCCAGGTTGTCGGAGTGTCGAAGCGCCACGTACGCCTGCCCGCGCGCCCCGTTGGACGCCGCTACGTTGATCACGAGACCAGACGAGCCGGCATCGTTCCAACCGCGCAGGCGCACCTGCGTCGTCGCCGCCGACCTCCCCGGAATTCGCAGCCTCCGCCGATCCGGTACCG
>DATHJG010000885.1:0-3224 GCA_035489875.1 Solirubrobacteraceae bacterium
CGAGGTCTGGTAGCCCGCCATGTCCCGCATCGGCAGGAAGCCCATTCCCGTCCCCGAGTCGGTCTCCGTCACGATCGAGGCGGAGGTCGTGCGCGTGGCCGGCCCGCGTGGCAACCTCCAGGAGCGCAAGGCGCGCGTCATCGAGGTCACGCAGGAGGACGGCCGGCTGCTCGTCACGCGGCCGACCGACCGCGCGGAGCATCGCGCGCTGCACGGTCTGACGCGGACCCTGATCGCGAACATGGTCGAGGGCGTCACCAGCGGCTTCACCAAGACACTCGAGATCCAGGGCGTCGGCTATCGCGCGCAGCTCAAGGGCCGCGACCTCGAGCTGGCGCTCGGCTACTCGCACCCCGTGCCGATCAAGGCGCCGGAGGGCATCGAGTTCGAGGTGCCCCAGCCGACGCGCGTCATCGTCAAGGGGTCGAGCAAGCAGCAGGTCGGCCAGATCGCCGCCGTGATCCGCAAGCAGCGGCCCCCGGAGCCCTACAAGGGCAAGGGCATCCGCTACGAGGGCGAGTACGTCGCCCGGAAGGTAGGCAAGAGGGCATGATTCGCAACCGGTTCGACCGCCGCGCCGGGGCGCGGATCACCACGCGGAGCAATCGAGCATGAGCACCGTCACGTCACCCCAGCGGCGCCTCAAGCGCCGGCGCCGCGTCCGTGCCAAGGTGCACGGTACGGCCGAGCGCCCGCGCATCGCCGTGTTCCGCTCCAACCGCGGCATCTTCGCCCAGCTCATCGACGACGACGCCGGCCGCACGCTGGCGGCCGTCAACTGGACCGAGGCCGAGCTCCGCGACCTGGCGCCGATGGAGCAGTCTGCCCGGGCGGGCGCCCTGATCGCCGAGCGCGCGAAGGCGGCCGGCATCGACACCGTGGTCTTCGACCGCGGCGGCTACCGCTATCACGGCCGTGTCAAGACCCTGGCCGAGGGCGCCCGCGAGGGCGGCCTGACCTTCTAAGCTCGGTATCGACCATGTCCGCACCAGATCGTTCCGTCTCCTCCGCCGGCCTGGACCTCCAGGAGCGCGTGGTGGAGATCAACCGCGTCGCGAAGGTCGTCAAGGGCGGCCGCCGCTTCTCGTTCACGGCCCTCGTGGTCGTCGGCGACGAGAACGGCACCGTCGGCTACGGCTACGGCAAGGCCAACGAGGTTCCGCTCGCGATCCAGAAGGGCGTCGAGAACGCCAAGAAGCGCCTGTTCCGCGTCCCGCGGCACGGCGCGACGATCACGCACCAGACGACCGGGATCTTCGGGTCCGGCCGCGTGTTCCTCAAGCCCGCGTCCCCCGGTACCGGCGTGATCGCCGGCGGCGGCGTGCGCGCGGTGCTCGAGCTGGCCGGGATCCACGACATCTTGTCGAAGTCGCTCGGGTCGCAGAACCCGATCAACCTGGTCAAGGCGACCATCTCCGGTCTGCAGGAGCTGCGCAAGCCGGAGGAGATCGCCGCGCTCCGCGGGCTCTCCGTCGACGCCGTGCTCGGGCTGTCCAAGCAGGACGTCCCGGCGGTGGAGACGCTCACGGCAGAGCCTGTGGTCGCCGAGGCCGCCGAGCCGACGGAGACGCCGGCGTGAACATGTACGTGATCAAGCAGGTGCGCTCGGCCAACGGCTCCAACGCGAAGCAGCGCGACACGCTGCGCTCGCTCGGACTGCGCAAGATCGGCCACACGGTCGAGAAGCCGGACTCGCCGCAGCTGCGCGGCATGCTGCACGCCGTGCGCCACCTGATCGTCGTCGAGGAGAAGTGATGGTGCCGAAGCGTGAAGAGGTCGACGAGCCGATCGTCGGCCTCCACAACCTGCAGCCCGCTCCGGGTTCCCGCAAGGACCGCAAGCGCGTCGGGCGCGGCCACGGCTCCGGCCACGGCAAGACGTCCGGCCGCGGCCACAAGGGCTACGGCTCCCGCGCGGGCGCCAAGGACCGCGCGCGCTTCGAGGGCGGCCAGAACCCGATCCACATGCGCATGCGCAAGCTGCGCGGGCCGAACAAGAAGATGTCGATGCCGTTCGAGATGTTCCGGACGCACACCCAGCCGGTCAACCTGGCCGATCTCGAGGCGCGCTTCGAGTCCGGAGCGTCGGTCGATCCTGCGGCGCTGAAGGCCGCGGGCCTCGCCACGCGGCGCGACATCCCGGTGAAGGTGCTCGGACGCGGTGAGATCACCAAGCCGCTGACGGTCCACGCGCACGCGTTCTCCAAGTCCGCGCGCGCCGCGATCGAGGCGGCCGGCGGCACCTGCCAGGTCATCAAGTAGCCTCGAGGGAGAACCCGAGCCGTGCTGGCGACGATCCTGAACTCCTTCAAGGTCGCGGACATCCGCAAGAAGCTGATGTTCACGGCGGCCATCCTTGCGCTCTACCGGCTGGGCTCGTTCATCCCGGTCCCGGGCGTCTCCACCGAGGCGCTGAAGCAGCTGGAGGACAGCTACGCCGGCTCGGACATCCTCGGCTTCCTCAACCTGTTCACGGGCGGCGGACTGTCGCGCATCGCGCTGTTCGCGCTCGGGATCATGCCGTACATCACGGCGTCGATCATCCTGCAGCTGCTGACGGTCGTCTCGCCGTCGCTGGAGAAGCTGCAGAAGGAGGGCGAGGTCGGCCAGGCGCGGATCACGCAGTACACCCGCTACCTGACCGTCGGGCTCGCCGCCGCGCAGGCCGTCGGCTACGTCTTCCTGTTCCGCTCGCAGGGCCAGAGCGCCGGCACGCCGGTGTTCGAGAACTTCAACCTGGGCTCGGTCATCCTCGTGGTGTTCTGTCTGACCGCGGGCTGCGTGCTGCTGATGTGGATGGGCGAGCTGATCACCCAGCGCGGCATCGGCAACGGCATCTCGCTGATGATCTTCGCCTCGATCGTGTCCGGCCTGCCCAGCGGCGTCAGCGCGTGGTGGACCAACCCGGACCAGGTCTTCAAGGTCATCATGCCGTTCCTGGCGCTCGGCATCATCGCGGCGATCGTCTTCATCCAGGAGGGCCAGCGGCGGATCCCGGTCCAGTACGCCAAGCGGGTGATCGGGCGGCGGATGAGCTCGGGCGGCCAGACCTACCTGCCGCTGCGCGTGAACATGGCGGGCGTGATCCCGGTCATCTTCGCCGCGTCGATCATGGCGTTCCCGCCCACGGTCGGCCAGCTCATCCCGGGCGCGGAGGGGCTCGCGACGTTCTTCTCGCCGAACGGCTGGGCCTACATCGCCGGCGAGACCGTCTTCATCATCCTG
>DATHJG010000886.1:0-5627 GCA_035489875.1 Solirubrobacteraceae bacterium
GCGAGCAAGGCGGCGATCGAGAGCCCGACTACGGCGGCGATCAGGAAGCGGGTGCGGACCTGCTCGACCAGCCGCGCCACGTCGTCGAGCTGGCGGTCGGCGACGAGCGCGCCCGTCATGCCCTTGTTGTAGAGCGGCACCGCGACGAGCACGCTGTCGTCGTCCGTGTGCACGACGGTGAGCTTCTGCGTCATCGCGCGCTGAGCGGCCCCCATAGCGCCGCCCGGCTCGGATGAGAAGACCTCGTTGTCGTAGAGCCAGCCGGGCGGTCCCTGCGTGGTGTCGCCGGGCACGGTCGTGTCGTCGATGACGAGGACCCGCGCGTCGGTCTGGTCGTTGAGCTCATTGGACGGCTCGATCAGCGAGAACTGGTAGTCGGACAGCGGCGCCTTGTCGTGCTCGAGCTTCTCGAACACCGGCTGGAACTTGAGGCGCGCGGTGAGGACCGCGTCTTCGAGGCTGTTGGCGCTCTGGTCCCGCAGGCGGTCCTGCAGCGGGGGAAGGACCATCAGGGCGACCGCGCCGAGCGTGACCGCGCTCGTCGCGACCAGCGCGAGCAGGAGCCGCCAGCGCAGACCGGCCGGCAGCCGCCGTCTCATGACTCGCGGAAGCGGTAGCCGGTCCCGGGCACGGTGAGGATCAGGTTGGGCTCCTCGGGCACGGGTTCCAGCTTCTCACGCAAATGGCGGATGTGGACATCGATCGCGCGCGGATCGCGGTAGGCGCTGTCGCCCCAGATCGCCCGCAGCAGCTCCTGGCGGTTGAACGCGTAGCCCGGCCGGCTCATCAGGCAGGCGAGCAGCTCGAACTCCGAGAACGTGAGCTTGACCTGGGACCCCTCGACCGTCACGCGCCGCAGGTCGCGGTCCAGGCCGACAGGTCCGACCTGCAGGCTGCCCTCCACCACGCGCCCCTGCGAGCGCCGCAGCACGGCGCGGATCCGGCTGCGCAGCTCGGCGAGGCCGAACGGCTTGGTGATGTAGTCGTCGGCGCCCGACTCCAGCCCCTGGACGGCGTCGGCCTCGGAATCCAGGGCCGTGAGCATGATGATCGGCACCACGTCCCGGCGCGAGCGCAGCATCCGCGCGACGTCGTGGCCGGTCGGCCCAGCGCCGAGCGCGACGTCGAGCAGCACGATGTCGTACGGCCGCTCCGCTGCCGCTTCGAGCGCGGCCTGGCCGTCGGCCACGGCGGTGACCTTGTGCCCCTCGCGCTCGAACGAGCGCGACAGCATCTCCCGCAACGGGTCGTCGTCGTCGACGAGCAGGATCTCGAGCGCCGCAGTGGTCAGCACGCGCGCCAGCGTACCGCCCCGATTAAGGGCTGTTAGCAGTCATTAGACCCCGGATCGCGCGCGGGTCCGACCGGGCATGGTGGCTGCCATGTCGACTGTCGAGTTCGATCCCCCCAGGCACGCCCATCGCGACGAAGCCGTGACGCGCAAGCCCGTCGCCGTGCTCGGCGGGGGTCCCGCCGGACTGACCGCGGGCTATCTGCTGGCGCGCCAGGGCGTGCCCGTGATCGTGTTCGAGGCCGAAGACCAGGTGGGCGGGATCGCGAAGACCGAGGTTCGCGACGGCTACCGCTTCGACCTCGGCGGTCACCGCTTCTTCACCAAGTCGGAGGAGGTCAACGACCTCTGGCACGAGGTGATGAAGGAGGAGTTCCTCAAGCGGCCCCGCATGTCGCGCATCTTCTGGAACGGCAAGTTCCTCAAGTACCCGCTCGACGGCATGGACGTGGTGAAGCAGCTCGGCCCGATCGAGCTGGTCCGCTCCGCGCTCTCCTACCTGTGGGCGGCGATGAAGCCCAAGGGCAAGGAGGAGAACCTCGAGCAGTGGGTCTCCAACCGCTTCGGCAAGCGGCTCTACCAGCACTTCTTCAAGACCTACACCGAGAAGGTGTGGGGCGTCCCGACGACCGAGCTGCGCGCCGAGTGGGCCGCCCAGCGCATCAAGGGCCTGTCGTTCTTCTCCGCCGCCAAGGCCGCGTTCTTCGGCAACAAGGGCAACAAGATCAAGTCGCTGATCGAGGAGTTCCACTACCCGCGCTTCGGCCCGGGCCAGATGTGGGAGACGATGGCCGACGAGATCATCGCCAACGGCGGCGAGGTCCGGATGGAGTGCCCGGTCGAGAAGCTCGAGGTGCGCGACGGGAACGTCGTCGCGATCGAGGCCGGCGGCGAGCGGATCGAGCCGAGCCACGTGATCTCCTCGCTGCCGCTGCGCGCGACGGTCGGCATGGCCGGCGCCGCCGCGCCCGGCGAGGTCCAGGCCGCGGCGGGCGGACTGCGCTACCGCGACTTCCTCACGATCGCGCTGATCATCGACGGCGAGGACCTGTTCCCGGACACGTGGATCTACATCCACGACCCGTCGGTGCGGGTGGGCCGGATCCAGAACTTCCGCGCGTGGAGCCCGTGGATGGTGCCGGACGACTCCAAGGCGTGCGTCGGGTTGGAGTACTTCTGCTTCCAGGGCGACGACGTGTGGGACATGGACGACGACGCGCTGATCGAGCTCGGCAAGCGGGAGCTCGCCCAGCTCGGCCTCGTCGACCCGGCCAAGGTCGAGAAGGGCTACGTCACGCGCGTGCCGCTCGCGTACCCGATGTACGACCCGGACTACGGCGAGCGCGTGGACGCGATCCGTGGCTGGCTGACCGGCATCGGCAACCTGATCCAGGTCGGCCGCAACGGCCTGCACCGCTACAACAACTCGGATCACTCGATGCTCACGGCGATGCGGGCGGTCGAGAACATCACCCGCGGCACCGACCACGACATCTGGGCCGTGAACGCGGAATCGGTCTATCTCGAGACCGACGAACGGGACGAGCACCCATATCGCAAAGCGCCTGAAACGCAAGCGATGCGGGAGCCGCTGGTTCCCACGGAGACCGCGTAGGGCCGCAAAGGTCTGGATTCCGCCCTTCTGGACGTTTGTCCTATGGAATCGCGGCCTTCCTAATGGAAGGGTGTGGAGCGTCTGGAGGGCAGCAAGGACCGGGCCGAGGCCCGACTCAAGGATGAGGACGCGGAGGGATTCGCTGAAGGGCGGTGGGACGACGAGGAGGGTCGCGCCACCGCCCTTCGCTCGTTAACGCACGGTTCGCCTGATCCGTGCGTCGCCCAGGTTGCCGGCGTCGTCGCGCGTGCCGATCCGGATCGTGATCCGCACCCGGTGGCGGTCGCTGCGGGCGAGCGCGCGGCGCATGCTCCGCAGGCCCAAGCTCGTCGGCGTCAAGCGGACGATCCGCTTGACGTTCGGCCGGAGCCTCAGCTGCTTGGTGCGGAAGCGCTTGGCCCGCAACGTCACCGTGCAGCGCTCGTTCGCGCGCAACGCGACGCGGAGCCGCTTGCCGCGGCGGAGGATCCGCTGGGTCCCGCCGGCGAGCGCCTTGACCGTGCACGGCGCCGTGTCGCCTGCCAACGGCAGCCCGCTGCAGGCCGACGGCGCGCCGTCCTGGATGCGCGAGACCGGCCCGTTCAGCGACACCACGTACACGTGGCCGCAGGCGTCCTCGCCGAACGACGACGCGCCGCTCACCGGGAGGCCCGACTCCGCGCGCAGGTCGCTGCCGCCGCCCGCGCCGACCACCGCGGACATCACCGTGTCCTTGTTGAGGTCGCCGAACACATAGCGGCTCTGGAGCGTGGGGAGACCGGGGTCGCGCACGACGAAGCCTCCGATCACCCCGGTGTACTCGGGGTGCGGCAACGTGAGCGCCGGCTTGATCGTTCCGGCCGGACAGCTCGGCTGGTCCCCCTCGCACCGGACCCAGCCGTAGTTGCGGCCCGCGGGCGTCCCGGCCGGCGCGAAGTCGACCTCCTCGTTCATGCTGCCGCCGACGTCGCCGATCACCATGTCGCCGCTGGCCCGGTCGAACGAGAAGCGCCAGGCGTTGCGCAGCCCGAGCGCCCAGATCTGCGGGTCGGGCGACACGCGCGGGTCGACCCGCAGGATCTTGCCCAGCCGGCTGTCCATCCGCTGCGCGTCGTCGCCCGGATCTCCCTGTCCACCGCCGTCGCCGGTGCTCACGTACAACGCCCCGTCCGGCCCGAACGCGAGCTGGCCGCCGTTGTGGTTGGACTGACCGGGATGGGGGACCGTGAACAGGATCCGGCCGAGCGTGCCGCTGTTCGGGTCGGCGGAGCGCTGTCCCTCGCGGACGACGAGGTTGCCGTCGAGGTCGGTGTAGAAGACGTAGAACAGGCCGCTCGTGGCGTAATCGGGAGGGAACGCGATCGAGAGGAGGCCGCGCTCGCTGTTGGTGGTGACGCTCGTGGAGATGTCCAGGAACGGGGTCGCGGCCTTCTGCCCGTTCACCACGAGCTGCACCCGGCCGGCCTTCTCCACCACGAACAGCCGCGCCGCGTCACCGGGAGGCGCGGCCACGTGGACCGGCTGCGCGAACGTGTCCACCTGCACCAGCGACGGCGCCGCCGCCGCCCCGGCCGGCAGTGCCAGCAGGACCAGCGCGGCGGCGAGTGCAGCGCGCATCAGTGCTCGGCGACCGTGCCGTCCTCCGGTTCGAGCGGGTACTCCCGCCGGTCCCACTCGGTCAGCCCGCCGTCCATCGAGTACGCGTCGAAGCCCGCGCGGCGGAACGCGTTGGCCGCCATCCCGGAGCGTGCGCCCAGGCGGCAGTAGAACAGCACGGGGCGGTCGCGGTCGAGCGACTCGGCCTCGGACGCCAGGCGCTCGAGCTCGATGTGGCGGGCGCCGGCGATCCGGCCCGCGTCCCACTCGTGGGGCTCGCGCACATCCACGAGCTGGACCTCGCCGGACTCGATCAGCTGCCTCGCTCGCTCGGGATCGACGTCGACGTCCTCGGCGTGGAACGGATGCGTCATGCATGGTCAGGCTACAGCGTCGGCCGAGGTGTGTAAGCTGCCCGGCGCAGATGACATAAGCCGAGTCCCCGGAGGCCATGCCGCCGGGGAGCGGGGGACCCATTTGGGCCGTCAGTGCCCAGGGGCGAATCGTCGTCACGATGGCGGCGTAGCGCGATCTTTTCCGCGCGAGCCCGGCAGCTAACCCCGTAGGCGTTCCGAAAAGAACAGGGGGAGCACCGCTTGTCACGCTGTCGTACGCTCGCCATGGCCGTTGCCGCCATGTGCGCTTTGATCTCGATCGCCGAAACCGCCCAGGCCGCGCAGCGGAGCTTCGGTTCGCGGCCCCTCGCCAAGCCGATGCGCGGCAAGGACGTCAAGGTGCTCCAGCAGCTGCTCACGCGCTGGGGCCTGCCGACCGCCGCCGACGGCCAGTTCGGCAGCCACACCAAGCTGCGCGTCCGCTCATGGGAGCGCAACAGCGCCCGCCGCATCGACGGCCGGGTGAGCGTCGCCGACGCCGCCGCGCTGCGCGCCGCCGTTGAGCGCGGCGAGCGCCTGCCGGGCTCGGAGCCGGCCGACGACTTCACCACGACCGCCGCGCCGACCGAGCTGGCGACGATCGGTCCGGACGGCCTCGCCGTCGCGCCCGCCTCGGCGCCCGCGGAGGTCCAGGCGATCATCGCCGCCGGCAACGAGATCCACGACAAGCCGTACAAGTACGGCGGCGGCCACGGGCGCTGGAACGACACCGGCTACGACTGCTCCGGCTCGATGTCCTACGTGTTCCACG
>DATHJG010000887.1:0-2210 GCA_035489875.1 Solirubrobacteraceae bacterium
CCGTCGGCCAGCGCCTCGAAGCCGGCCACCGCATCCTGATCGAAGCCCTGCTGCAGAAGCGACGCGATCGCCTCGTCGTCGCTGAGCCGGTATGCGACATCCGCGGTTCCCGACACCGTCAGCCACTCCCCGCCTTCGCGCGGCTCGTTCGCGAGCGATTCCACCGTGATCGTCGCGTCGTCGAGACGCGCGAGGCCGTCGCGCACCAGACGGGGAGTGAAGTCGTCGGGGTCGTTGAAGATCGGGGTGGGGCGATCGGCGCCGTCGAGCTTCAGCAGATCGCCCTCCGGCGCCTCACCGAAATAGCGGACAGAGGTTGTGGCGAGCCACTCCTCCCAGCCGGCGAGGTCGCGATCCAGCGCGCTCGAATCGATCGTCTGCTCGGCGACGAACGTGACGATGAAACGCTGCGCCTCGAGCAGCGCCTCCTCGTCCCACGAGCTGCCCTCGATCGAGGAATCCACTGTCGACGGGTCGACGGACGCGTAGACGGCCGCCGCGGGCGAGATCGTGACGTGCAGATAGGTGCCGAGGTCGTCGGTGATGGATTCGCGGGGCGCGACATCGCCGAAGGCCGTCCCCAGCGGATCGGCGCTCGGGCTCGCGGAGTCGGACGGCGACGGCGACGCGGTCGGCGAGAACCCGGCGAGCGAGCAGCCCGTCAGCAGGAACAGGGATGCGGTGGCCAGGGCGACCGCGCGGGCGCGCATCAGGATTCGTCGTCGGCCGCGCCCACGTCGGCGGCCCCGCTCTCGTCGATGTCGTCGATCCACAGGTCGTCGTCGGCGCGCAGCGTCTGCCATGCGGCATAGGCGATGCCGGCGAACGCAACGACGCCGAGGCCGATCAGGATGTAGCGGCCGGGTCCCGCGGACTTCGGCGGCGTGACGATGCCGGCGCGCTCACCCGAACGGGAGACCCGGCGCACGACGTCGCGGACGCGAGGGTCCTTGGCGGCCTCGAGCATGGCCAGGGCGGAGCCGAGCGCACCCGAGATGGCGGGCAGCACGTCGTCGGAGATGCGGTCGCGTGCGTGCGATGCCGCGCGACGGGTCGCCCGCATCCCGGACTCGAACGCGGGGCGCACGTTGTCTTCGTAGGCGTCGCGGACGCGGGGCGCCACCTCTTCGCGCGCATAATTCGACGCCTGACGCCTGGCATCCCGGAGGACCGCGCTCGCGTGCTCGATGGCCTCACGCTGCTCGTCCCAGAGCTCCTCGGCGGAACGCTTCAGCCGCTTCAATTCCCTCTGACGCTTGCGTGACAGTCCCATGTCGACCTCCGTCTGCGGTTGCGGCGAACTATCCCATCCTGCCAGAGGCCACCCCGCGGTCAAGGCCCGCGGTCCTGCGCGCTGCCTGGGAGCACGGTCCGGGGCCCGCATGACAGAATTCGTGCATGACCGTTTCCACCGCCGTCGCCACCATCCACACGAACCACGGCGACATCCACGTCGACCTGTTCGGCCACCACGCCCCGAAGACCGTCGCGAACTTCATCGGCCTCGCGACCGGCACGAAGGAATGGGTGCACCCCGAGACCGGCGAGCCGCAGTCGACGCCCCTCTACGACGGCGTGGTCTTCCACCGCATCATCAAGGACTTCATGCTCCAGGGCGGTGACCCGCTCGGCCAGGGCATCGGCGGACCGGGCTACCAGTTCGACGACGAGATCCACGGCGAGCTGACGTTCGCCGACAAGTACATTCTCGCGATGGCGAACGCGGGCATCCAGGCGGGGCACGGAACGAACGGGTCGCAGTTCTTCATCACGACCGCCCCGACGCCCTGGCTGCAGGGCAAGCACACCATCTTCGGTGAGGTGGCCGACGACGAGTCCAAGCGCGTCGTCGATGCGATCGAGGCCGTCGAGACCGATGGGCGCGACGTGCCGCGCGAGCCCGTCGTGATCTCCGGCATCGACATCGTCGAGAAGTAGCGACCAGCCTCGGTGAACTCTCCCCAGGCGGAGGCCGACGGCTCGGTCTGCTACCGCCATCCCGATCGCAGCAGCTGGACGCTGTGCGAGCGCTGCGGTCGCACGATCTGCCCCGAGTGCCAGATCCTCACGCCCAGCGGCGTGCGGTGTCCCGACTGCGTGCGCGAGACCGGCGGGTCGGTGTGGGAGTCCACAGCGCGCGCGAAGCCGGCGAAGGCGAAGAAGACCGGCTTGCGGCGTCAGTCGATCGCGAGCCGGGTGGATGCGGCGAC
>DATHJG010000888.1:0-5153 GCA_035489875.1 Solirubrobacteraceae bacterium
GCAGCGGCCTTCACGCCCTCCCAGATGTAGCGGCCGGCCTGCTGATGGTGGCCGTGACCGGCGGCGAGCGACGGCGTGAAGCCGATGTAGACCTCCGGCTGCGTCATCCGGATGATCCGCGTGATCCGGCGCAGCGTTTCGTCCTGGCCCCAGAAGTACTGGCTCAGCGGAGCGCTGGTGTTGTAGAAGAAGTCGACGCGGTCGAGGAAGAAGAGATCGAGGGTGCCGGAGCGGTAGTGGGCGACGCGATCCTCGTTCTCGCGCCGAAGACCCAGAGCGGGGCCGATCTCCGTGCCGACGGCGTTGCCGCCACCCTCGCCGCGGGTCACCTGGATGATCCCGCAGCGGATGTCGTAGCGCTCGTGCCACACGCCGCAGGGCCCGATGATGCTGACGTCGTCGTCGGGGTGGGCCCATTCGCCCATGACATCGATTTTCACGGCGTCGCTGGCCGTGTAGTTGGAACCGTGCTTCGCGCCGGCCGGTCCAGCCAGGCCGAGCACGACCAGCACCACCGTCGCAAGAACCACACCGAAGCGCCTCAAGTCGCCACTCCTCTCGGGAACACCTTCGCACGACCTCGAACAGACCAAGACGAGCGGCAAGCTATGCCGGACTGTTCACATTGTCAAACTTCTGACTTTTGCAGCCAGAATACGAGAGGAAAAGCGCGGCCAGTTCCGAACAGTTTCGAACAGAACGCGGGCGGGGTCAGGCGCCCAGCTCGGCGCGCAACGCCGCGAGCGCCTCGCGCAGCTCGCTCACCTCGGCGCGCAGCTGGGCGACCTCGCCCTCGAGCGCCTCGACGCGGCCGTTGACCGCGGACGGGCGCGGGGGCGCGGCGACGAGCGGCTCCGGCTCCTCGACCGGCGGGGCGCCCTCGGCCTCCTCGGACATGCGGTGCAGGTAGCGCTCCTCCTTCTGCCCCGGGCGGCGCGCGAGGCGGAGGACGAGCTCGCGCTCGACCAGCCGGTCGAGCGTGTCCTGCACGGCCTCCAGGTCGGGGAAGCCCTGCATGCGCTCGGTGCGCTGCTTGAGCTCGCCGGGCGTCTGGGCGCCGCGGAGCAGGAGCACGGCGAGCACCACGAGCTCCTCCTCGTCGAGGCCGAGCGCCTCGTCGAGGAGGTGGCGGAACTTGTAGGCGCGGCTCGTGTGGCCGCTCGCCAGCCGCGAGTAGCGGCGCTGGGAGAGGCGGTGCAGCGCCTCCCGGATCGCGGTCTCGTCGTACTGCACGACGGGGTCGCGATTCGTCGTCTGGTTGCACGCCAGCCGCAGCGCGTTGAGGCTGAGCGGATACGTGTCGGGCGTCGTGCGCTGCTTCTCGATCAGGCAGCCGAGGATGCGGACCTCGACCGGGTCCAGATCCATCATCCGCACGCCTCCGGAGCACGGTGAGCGCGCAGCACCTTCTCGAACGCGACCGGTCGCGCGGTCATCACGCCGTCGACGCACCAGTCGATCAGCCGCCGCCACGTCGCGGGGCTCTCGTTGTCGTCGCTCAGCCACGTATGCCACGCGTAGCCGTCGGCGTGCGCGCGGGCGACGTTCGCCGCGGTCGTCACGGGGAGCGTCTGGTCGCCCAGCTGGTAGGTGATCGGTAGCTGGAGCGCCACGACGCCATCGCCCGGCGAGCCGTGGTTGAGCAGGTACTCCGCCGCGCCGTCGATCCCCGGCGCCACGTCGATCGCCGGCGCCAGCTCGTGGAACCGGTCGACCGCCTGCTGATTGAACGAGACGACGATCAGGTCGCGCCGCGCGCTCTTGCCGAGCAGCCCGGCGAGCACCTCGGCGTTCTGCAGGTACTCGGCGTCGGCCTCGGCCTTCGTCCGCCCCTTGATCTCGATGTTGATCGGCGTGCGCGGGAACGCCTTCATGACCTCCTGCAGCGTCGGGACGCGGAAGTCCGCGCGCGTGTACCCCTTTGGGGGCTTGCGCTTGCCGGTGGCGATCCCGCGCAGCTTGTAGGCCGAGCGCTTGCGGTCGTGCCTGTAGGCGTCGTCGCCCTTGCTGAACCAGTACGCCCCGTCGAGCTTGCGGACCTGCGCGAGCGTGTGCGACTCGATCGTGCCGCGCCCGCTGGTCGTGCGGTCGAGCGTCGTGTCGTGCGATACGACGACCACGCCGTCCAACGTGGCGCCGACATCGAGCTCGAGCATGTCGGCGCCCGCCTTGACCGAGCGCTTGAACGCGTACAGCGTGTTGGACGGGAACTCGTCCTCGCCGCCCTGGTGGGCGATGTTGAGGACGCGCTTGGCGAGCCACGGGTTGTCGGCGGCCGACGCGGAGGCGGGGAGCAGGACCGCGACGATGAGCGCGGAGAGGGCGATGCGCATGGCGCGGAGTATTGCTCAGCCGCGCCGGCGGATCACGCGAGCAGGTGCAGCAGCGACACGGTCGGCAGCTCGGACTTCGGCACGAACATCTCCGCACCCGACGTGCGGATGTCCTCCGCGCTGGCCGCGTCCGCGTCCGTCGACGTGAGGACGATACGCGGGCGCCAGGGAAGAGCCGCCAGCTCGCGCGCGAGCGTGATGCCGTCACCGTCCGGCAGCCCGACGTCGACCAGTGCGGCGTCGGGCCGCAGGAGGAGCGCGGCCGCCGTCGCCGCCGCGACCGTGCCCGCCTCCCCCGCGACTCCGAGCCCCGCTGCGATCAGCATCCGCCGCGCGAGGCCACGGAACGCGGGGTCGTCGTCGACCACCAGGACAGAAGCGGACATGACCCGATCATCGCAGAGGCGTCGGTGTGCCGGGGTAGGGAGAACCCGAGTCCGGCAGGGGGCGCCGCGATTATCGGTTAGCCTCGCCTTGTGACGCCGGTGCCGCGCCGTCAACCGGCTCGCCGCGAGACGAGCGGCGGCCTGATGCGTCGCCTGGTCATCGCGAGCGGTCTGCTCGCAGTGATCGTCGGCGCGGCGTTCGCAGTGCTCCTCCTCGCGATCGCCGACCTGCGCGAGTCCGCCGCGCGGGCCACCAATGCCCGTGAGGAGTTCACGGTCGCGGACGGGCTGGAGAAGCTGGTCGTCGACCTCGAGACGGGGGTGCGCGGCTTCGTCATCACGGGCGAGGAGCGCTTCCTCCAGCCGTGGAACGAGGCCCGGGTCGCCTTTCCGAGGGACGCCGACCGGCTCGCGCGCCTCGTCGCCGACGCGGAGCAGGCGCGCCTGGCGCGGCAGATCGCCGACGACGGCGAGTCGTACATCCGGGACTACACGATTCCGCTGGTGAACGCCGCCCGGCGCGGCGACCCCTCGGCCCGGAGCGTTGCCACGACGGAGGAGGGGAAGCGGCGGGTGGACGCGCTGCGCGACGAGTTCGACCGCTTCTTCGAGGTGGAGCGCACCGCCGTCGGGGCGCGCCAGGACCGCGCCGACGTGGACGCTCGGCGCGCCGCCATCGCCGGGGCGGCCGGCGTCGTGGGATCGATCGCCCTGATCGCGCTCTTCGGCGCGTACCTGACGCGCGCGATCGTGCTGCCCGTCCGGCGCGCGGCCGACATGGCCGGTGGGATCGCCGGCGGGGACCTCGCCACGCGGATGCCGGAGACCGGGGTGGGCGAGATCGGCGCGCTCGAGCGCTCGTTCAACACCATGGCGGGATCGCTGGAGGCGAGCCGCGACGAGCTCCGCCACCTCGCGGAGGAGCAGGCGGCGCTGCGGCGCGTCGCGACGCTGGTGGCGCAGACCGCGCAGCCGTCCGAGGTGTTCGCGACCGTCACCCGGGAGGTCGGCCTCCTGTACGGCGCCGACCTCGCACGCATGGAGCGCTACGAGTCGGACGGCACGGTGAGCGGCGTCGCCGGGTGGAGCCGGGACGGCGACGAGCCGCTTGCCGTCGGCACGCGATTCGCACTCGTGGGCGTGAGTATCGCCGCGCTGGTGCGAGAGCAGGGCGGTCCGGTCCGGATCGACAGCTTCGACAGCGCCTCGGGGCCGATCGCGGAGGAGTCGCAGGCGCTGGGGATCCGCTCGTCGGTCGGGTGCCCGATCGTCGTCGAGGGCCGCATCTGGGGGGTGATCGCCGCCTCGTCGAAGGGCGAGACGCCGTTCCCGGCCGGCACGGAGTCGCAGATCGCCGAGTTCACCGAGCTCGTCGCCACCGCGATCGCGAACGCCGAGAGCCGCGCCGAGCTCGCCGCGTCCCGCGCCCGCGTTGTCACCACCGCCGACGAGACCCGGCGCCGGCTCGAGCGCGACCTCCACGACGGCGCCCAGCAGCGGCTCGTGCACACGGTGATCACGCTCAAGCTCGCGCGCCGCGTGCTTGGCGACCGGGAGGGGGCGGAGACCGAGCTGGTCGACGAGTCGCTCGAGCACGCCGAGCGCGCGCTGGAGCAGCTCCGCGACCTCGCACACGGCATCCTGCCGGCGGCGCTCAACCGCGGCGGGCTGCGAGCGGGGATCGAGACGCTGGTCTCCCGCGTCCGGCTCCCGCTGTCCATCGACGTGACGCCCGAGCGGCTGCCGCCGGCGCTGGAGGCGACCGCGTACTTCATCGTCGCCGAAGCGCTCACCAACGTGGTCAAGCACGCGCACGCGCACCGCGCGGAGGTCACGGCATCGCTCGACGACGGCGCGCTCCACGTCGAGGTGCGCGACGACGGCGTCGGGGGCGCGCGACTCGAAGGCAGCTCCGGGCTGCTCGGGCTCGAGGACCGCGCGGCCGCGCTCGACGGCGAGCTGCACGTCGAGAGCCCACCCGGGGGCGGCACGGTCGTCTCGGCCACCCTGCCGGTCCCGACCTCTGGTCCTGCGACTACGCTTCGACCCACTTGAACGGCTCGCCCGGACACGCCGAACGCCTCTACGCCGTACCGCTCGAGGACTTCGTGGCGGAACGCAAGCAGCTCGCGAAGGAGCTCCGCGCCGGCGGCGATCGCGAGGCGGCAACCGAGGTCGCCAAGCTACCGAAGCCGACGCCGCCGGCCTGGGCGCTCAACCAGCTCGCGCGCGAGGAGCCCGACGCGGTCGGGGCGTGGCTGGAGGCCGCCGCGGCGCTGCGGGAGGCGACCGCCAACCCAGGCCCCGGCCTGCGCGACGCGATGGCGGAGCACCGCGACGCGACGCGGCGGCTGCTGGCCACCGCGCGCGACCGCGCCCGCCCGTCCGGCCGCCCGCTGTCGGAGCCGATGCTCGACCGCGTGCGCGACCTCCT
>DATHJG010000889.1:0-12226 GCA_035489875.1 Solirubrobacteraceae bacterium
ACCGCCAGCAGCCAGCGGTCGCGGTCGCGCAACAACAGCGTCTTGGCCGTGTGCCGCGGCTCCTCCCGGGCGGCGCGCGCCTCCTCGATCGCCGTGTACGTCGGCGGGTGCTCGACGACGTCGTGGGCGATGCCGGCCTCCCGTAGAAAGGCGCTGACGCGCGCGACGCCGTGTTCGGTCGACTGGGCGGAAGCGGCCATGACGACTCCTCTCAAGGGCTCGTGGTGCTCCGTTCGAGCGTACGCCCACGGGCGGCAAGGCGCCAGCGGTCCGTCCTCACCGGCCCGAAAGGGTTGCGTCCGGACGCGGACAGCGGTTCACTTGGGGGTAGAAGGAGTGATATGTCCACATTTGGCATCGTGCTGCTGCTCTCGGGCGCCGCACTCGCGGCGACCGAGGCGCACGTGCAGTCGCACGGCGCGCTCGGAAGCGCCGCAGCCGTGGCCTTCGCCGCCGGGATCGCACTGATCGTGGCCGGCGCCGGCCTCGGCATCGCCGTCGCGCTGGCCGTCGGCCTCGTGATGGGCGTGGTCGCCGCCGCCTACGGGTGGATCGTGCTGCGCAAGGGGCTCGCCGTCTCCCGCCGCGCGGTGCGCAGCGGCGCGGAGGGGCTCATCGGCCGCGTCGGCGAGGTCCGCGCGGCGCCGGCGCCGCTCGGGCAGGTGTTCCTGGACGGCGCGCTGTGGCGGGCGCGGCTGTGGGCCGGGGACGAGGACGCCGTCCTGGAGCGCGGCGATCCGATCGTGGTCGAGCGCGTCGACGGGCTGACGCTGACCGTGCGCCGTGCCGAGGAATGGGAGGTGGCGCCATGACCGCTGTGATCTTCGCCCTGATCCTGCTCGTGGGCCTGGTGGTGGCGCTCGCCGCCGCCTCGGTCCGCGTGCTGCGCGAGTACGAGCGCGCGGTCGTGTTCCGGCTCGGCCGGCTGGTCGGGCAGCGCGGCCCGGGGCTCATCCTGCTCGTCCCCGGGATCGACCGCATGGTGCGCGTCTCGCTGCGCACGGTCACGCTCAACATCCCGCCGCAGAACGTGATCACCTGCGACAACGTGCCCGCGCACGTCGACGCCGTCGCGTACTTCCGCGTCGTCGACCCGAACGCGTCGGTCGTCGACATCGAGGACGCCGTCAAGGCGACGTCGCAGATCGCGCAGACGACCCTGCGCTCCGTCCTGGGCAAGGCCGACCTCGACGCGCTGCTGTCCGAGCGCGAGCGGCTCAACGAGGACCTCCAGCACATCATCGACGAGCAGACCGAGCCGTGGGGGATCAAGGTCAGCACGGTCGAGATCAAGGACGTCGGCATCCCGAGCACGATGCAGCGGGCGATGGCGCGCCAGGCCGAGGCCGAGCGGGAGCGCCGGGCGAAGGTCATCCACGCCGAAGGCGAGTTCCAAGCGGCCGGGAAGTTGTCGGAGGCAGCCGCGGTGATCAGCCAGACGCCCGCCGCGATCCAGCTGCGCTACCTGCAGACGCTGTCGGAGATCGGCGCCGAGCAGAACTCGACGATCATCTTCCCGCTCCCGATCGACCTCGTGCAGCCGCTGCTGGCCGCCACGTCGGAGCTGCGCAACACCGAGGAGCGTCCGGCAGAGGTCACGCGCGGGAACGGACCGGGCGAGCTGCCGCGCGGCGCCGCCACCCCGGCGGTGCGCACCGGCCATCGCCGCGACCGGGTCCCGCGCACCTGAACGGGGTCAGACCCCCTTTAGGTTCGTAGACTGCTGGCCACATGCTGAGCCGTGACCAGGTGCTCCACGTCGCCCGCCTCGCCCGCCTCGAGCTGACCGAGGAGGAGCAGCAGCGGATGAGCGTCGAGCTGTCGCACGTGCTCGACCACATCGAGCGGATCGGCGAGCTCGGCGATCTCGCCGACGTGGAGCCGACCTCACACGTGGTCGCGGTCGAGAACGCGCTGCGCGCCGACGAGCCGCGTCCGTGCCTGCCGAAGGAGGTCGCGCTGGCCGCCGCGCCTGACGTGGACATGGGCGGCTTCCGCGTCCCCAGCCCCGGCCCGGCTCCGGCATGAGCGACACGCTCTCCCTGACGGCGGCCACGGCGGCCGCGCGCATCCGCGCGGGTGAGCTCGACCCCGCCGAGCTGTGGCACGGCTACCGCGAGCGCGCCGCGGCGGACGAGCACAACGCGTTCGTCTGGGTCGCGCCGGACGGCGACGCGCCCGCGGTCGACCGCGACGCGCCGCTCGCCGGCGTGCCGGTCGCGGTCAAGGACCTCTTCTGCACGGAGGGCGTGCCGAGCCAGGCCGGCTCCCGGATCCTCGAGGGCTACCGCCCCCCGTACACCGCGACCTCGGTCGCCCGTCTCACCGGCGCCGGCGCCCCGCTGCTGGCGAAGACCAACCAGGACGAGTTCGCGATGGGCTCCTCGACCGAGCACTCCGCGTTCGGGCCGACGCGCAACCCGTGGGACATCGCACGCGTCCCGGGCGGCTCGTCCGGGGGGTCGGCCGCCGCGGTCGCGGCGGGCAGCGCGCCGTGGGCGATCGGCACCGACACCGGCGGTTCGATCCGCCAGCCGGCCGCGCTGTGCGGGATCGTCGGGCTCAAGCCGACCTACGGCGCCGTCTCCCGGTACGGGATGATCGCGTTCGCCTCCTCGCTCGACCAGGCCGGCCCGCTCACGCGCGACGTCACCGATGCCGCGCTGCTGTTCGGCGCGATGGCGGGCCAGGACCCGTGCGACTCCACCTCGATCGGGCTGCCCGCGCCGGTCGAGCTCCCGAGCCGCATGGACTTGCGCGGCGTACGCATCGGGGTGCCGGACGAGCTGACCGGCGAGGGGATCGAGCCCGGCGTGCTCGCGTCGTTCGAGCGGACGCTCGAGCTCGTCAAGGAGCTCGGCGCGACCGTCGAGCCGGTCCGCCTCCCGCACGCCCCGCACGCGCTCAGCGCGTACTACCTGATCGCGCCCGCGGAGGCGTCATCCAACCTCGCCCGCTACGACGGGGTCCGCTACGGGTACCGCGCCGACGGCGTGCGCGACCTCCTCGAGATGTACACGAAGACGCGCGCCGAGGGCTTCGGGGCGGAGGTCAAGCGCCGGATCATGCTCGGTACGTACGCGCTGTCGTCCGGCTACTACGACGCCTACTACGGCCGCGCGCAGAAGGTGCGGACGCTGATCAGCGGCGACTTCAACGCGGCGTGGGAGCGGTTCGACTTCGTCGCCACGCCGACGGCGCCGACCGTGGCGTTCGAGCTGGGCGCGAAGCTCGAGGATCCGCTCGCGATGTACCTCAACGACTTCCTGGCTGTGCCGATGTCGCTGGCCGGCATCCCGGGCATCTCGATCCCGAGCGGGTTGAGCGAGGGCCTGCCGGTCGGCTTCCAGCTCGCCGGCCCCGCGTTCAGCGAGAACGCGCTGCTCGACGCGGCGTACGCGCTGGAGCGGGCGATCGACTTCCGCGACGCGCCGTGGAGGAAGCTCGCGTGAGCGCATGGGAGCCGGTCATCGGCCTGGAGATCCACGTCCAGCTCGACACCCGCACGAAGATGTTCTGCGGCTGCGCGCTGAGCTTCGGCGAGCCGCCCAACACGCGCACGTGCCCCGTCTGCCTCGGCCTGCCCGGCACGCTGCCGGTCGTCAACGCCCAGGCCGTGCACTTCGGCCTGATGATGGGCCTGGCGCTGGGCTGCGAGATCGCCCCGCGGTCGATCTTCCACCGCAAGAACTACTTCTATCCCGACCAGGCGAAGAACTACCAGATCTCCCAGTACGACATCCCGCTCTGCACGGGCGGCCGGCTGGGCGACGTGCGGCTGCACCGGATCCACCTGGAGGAGGACGCCGCGAAGCTCGTGCACATCGGCGAGTCGGGCCGCATCCACGGCGCCGACGCGTCGATCGTCGACTACAACCGCGGCGGCACGCCGCTGTGCGAGATCGTCACCGAGCCCGACGTGCATTCGGCCGAGCAGGCGCGCGACTGGCTCGGACTGCTGCGCGTGACGCTGCGCCAGCTCGGCGTCAGCGACGTGAACATGGAGGAGGGGTCGCTGCGCTGCGACGCCAACGTCTCGGTCCGGCGCGCCGGCGACCCGGGGCTCGGCACGAAGACCGAGTTGAAGAACATGAACTCGTTCCGCTTCCTCGAGCGCGGCGTCAACGCGGAGATCGAGCGCCAGATCGCGCTGCTGGAGGCGGGCGAGCAGGTCGTGCAGGAGACGCTGCACTTCGACCCCACCAGCGGCCGGCTGTCCTCGCTGCGCTCCAAGGAGGAGGCGCACGACTACCGCTACTTCCCCGAGCCCGACCTCGTCCCGCTCGTCCCGACCGAGGCGATGCTCGCCGCCGCCCGCGACGCGCTGCCCGAGCTGCCGGCCGAGCGCGCCGCCCGCTACGCGCGCGACTGGGGCCTCGCGGAGGACCCGGCGCGGCTGCTGGCCTACGAGCCGCAGTGGGGCGACTACTTCGAGGCCGTCGCGACCCCCGGGAGCGCTGACGACGGCCGGGCGGCCGCCAACTGGGTCGAGCAGCTCCGCGCGCGGATCGGCGCCGAGGCCGACCCCGCCGCCTCCCAGGTCACGCCGCAGGCGCTCGCGCAGCTGATCGGGCTCGTGGCGGCCAAGCAGGTCAACGCCGGCGCGGGCCGTCAAGTGCTCGACGTGCTGGTCGCCGAGGGCGGCGAGCCGGCCGCGATCGTCGAGCGCGAGGGCCTGGGCTCGATGGGAGGCGGCGACGAGCTGGCCGCCATCGTGGCCGCCGCGATCGCCGCGCACGCGGGTGCCGCGGACAAGATCCGGGGCGGCAACGACAAGGCGATGGGCCCGATCGTCGGCTTCGTGATGCGCGAGACCAAGGGCCGTGCGGACGGCGGCGAGGTCGGCCGCCTGATCCGCGAGCAGCTCGGAGTCTGACCGGAGGAGCGCTCCAGACGCGCATTCCCTCCAACTGCGATCAGCGCAGGCGTACGATTCGCTCATGGCACGACTCATCCGCATGGACCAGGCCGGGCACACGACGCTCGCCGAGTGGACCGCGGACGACGCAGCGGCCACGGAGGCGGCTGTCGCCGCCTTCCGCGCGCAGCTCGACGCCGGCTACTACGCGGTCGTGAGCACGGGGGAGGGGCACGCCGAGCAGGTGCGCGAGCTGCCGGCGGACGCCGAGCTCGTGATCCTGCGACGGCCGATCGCCGGCGGGTGAGCACCGCCGCCCCGGTCCTGCCCGAGACCGCGGCCGTCTACTGGCGGCCGCGCGTCGACGCGGCCCGGCTGCGCCGGCGCGGGCGGTTGTGGACGCTGAGCACGCTCGCGCACACGATCCCGTTCCTGGCCACGGCGGCGCTGATGATCGCGCTCGAGCCGCTCGCGTTCCCCGTCGCCGCCGTCGCGGTCATCCACGCGTGGGGGATCCCGGCGCTGTACGCCGCCCGCGGGGCGAGCGTCGCGCGGCCGCGCCCGCGTGGCGCGGAGGAGCCGGAGCTCACCGCGCTCGGCCTGCTCGGCGACCTGCTCGGCCACGACGCCCGCGCGCTGCACGCCGCGACCGGGCTGGCGCTCGAGCGCGGCGCGCTCGGCGTCTGGCTCGTGGGCGAGGCCGGAGCGTTGCTGGTGCGGCCGGGCGGGCGCCGCGTCGACTGCTGGTGCGTGCAGGCGAAGCCGGTGACGAGCGGAGCGAGGCCGATCGACGGCGAGCTGCCCTCGGCCGACCGGACCGCGCACCTGCTGCTCGCGCTGCGCGAGGACGAGGCCGGCTTCGCGACCGTGGCCAACCTCGCGTTCAGCGGTGCCGCCTGGCGCGTGCGCCGGCGCCTGCGGGCCCCGATGCGCCCCGCGCTCGACGCTGCCCGCGCGCTCGCCTGACCCGCCCGGATGTCGAAGACCGGGCGGTCAAGTCTCGGCCTACGGTCCATGGTGCGATCGACCTGCAGGGCCGATCATGCTCGCCATGACCCGCTCCACCGCCGCCGCACCCACCCGTCGGCTCATCCTGGTCCCGGCGGCGCCGCGTGCCGACCGGGGGGACGCCACGGTCCAGCGCTACCGCATCGCCCGCCTCCGGCTCGAGGGACGCGACGTCTCCCGCGCCGAGCGCTTCGACCACGTCAAGCGCAGCTACGACTGACCTCTCCTCCCGCCGCCCGCCGCGCCGTGAAACGCGCGGCGGGCGGCGCTCCCCCCTTCAGCGCCGCTTGCCCTTGACCTTGATCTTGACCTTCCTCGGCGCGCAGCTGCGATAGCTGCGCGTCGTCGTGTAGCTGCGGCCATCGGAGGTGCGCAGCTTGACGAGCAGCGTGATGCGGCCCGTCGGGAGGCGGCGCAGCCTGACGGGCCGCATCACGCTGCGTGCGTTCAACCGCCGCTTGATCTTGCCGTTGATCGCGACGGAGGCCGACTGGACGAGCGCACCGCGTGGCGCCTTCAGCCGCATCGTGAGCCGCCTGCTTCGCACGCACTGCTGCGCCGGCGGGAGCCCGACGGCGTCGGCGAGCGCCTCGCCGGCCGGCTCGCCCGGGGCCGCGGAAGGGGACCCCGCGGCAGGACTCGGCGTGGTCACGGGCGCGACCGTCGGCGGCTGGTCCGTCGTCGGCGTCGGCGTCGGAGCCGGCGCCGCCGGGCCGGCGCGCCACTCGACGCCGATGCTGAGCGCCGCGCCCTGGAAACGGTTGTCGCCGGTGGCGGCCGCGCTCGGCAGCCCGCCGTCGGGCAGCGTCGCGGTGAACCGGTAGTCGCGCTGCGCTCCAGGCGCGAACGTCCCGAGGTCGACCTCGTCGAACCCGGCGGGGACGCCCGCGTAGACCGTGTGCGGCTGCTGACCTTGCGTCACGTCGAGGAGCACGAGCTGCACGCGCTCGGACAGCCGGCCGCCGTACGGGCCGGGCGCGTCCTGGATGCCGGAGCGCCGGACGAGGAAGCGGCCGGGCACGTCGCCGTCGTTGCCGATCCGGACGGTGCCGCTCACGCTCGCGCCCGGGCGCATCGCGCCGGCCGCGAACACGGCCTGGCCCTCGCGCGAGTTGGCGATCCGCACCCCCCCGGCGGCCGCCGTCGCGGCCGCGTGGGGCGCGGCCGGCGCTCCGATGTGGGGAGCGGCGACGGCGAGCCCGAGCGCGCTGAGCGCCATGACGACCGACACGAGCGCGGTGGCCAGGGAGCGCATCAGAAGTCCACGTCCGCGGCGCCTGACTCGCCCAGCTGAACCGCCGTCGACGCGTTGCCGGCCAGGTCGGTGGCCAGGGTCGACGGCTTCCAGGTGATGCCGGCTGCGGTCGCGGTGGCGAGCGTGCCGGAGATCCACGTGCCGAACGTGACCGTGATCGCGGCGCCGCTCCGGGTCATGGTCGCGTTGAACCAGCCGATGGCCGTGACGTAGTTCGCGTTGAGCTTGAGGTCGGCCTTGGAGTCGACGAGGTTGAGCCGCGTCGTTCCCGCGGCGTTCCAGAAGTCCATCTCGTCCTTGCCGTTCTTGTTCTCCAGCTCGACACGGATCGCGACCGCCGACCCGCCCCATCCGGACAGCACCGACCCGGGTGCGATCGGCTCGGTCCACGTCAGCCGCAGCCAGTCGCCCGGCTCGATCCGGCCCTGCGTGGCGCCGCCGTTGCCGGCGTCCACGGCGAATGCCGCCGGCCTCGTGTTGTCCACCTGCCTGGCGCTCGCCGTCGAGCTGCTCTCGTGGCCCAGGACGTCGACGGCGCGTGCACGCACGTCGTAGCTCCCGTCCGCGACCACGGTCGTGTTGAAGTTGCACGTGAACGGAGCGGCGGAGTCGGTGCAGATCGCGGTCCAGCCGCCGGCGCCGGCCGGACGGCGCTCGAAGATCACCGACTGCACTCCCGCCGGGTCGGCGGCGGTCGCGGAGAGTGCGACCGTGCCGCGCAGGTACGCGCCGGGGTCGGCAAGCGCCACCGTCGGGCCGTTGTTGTCGACCCGGCGGTTCGTGCGGGTCGCCGACGCGGTCTCGTTGCCGGCCCGGTCGCGCGCGACGGCACGGACGTCGTACGTCGCGTCGGCCGCGCCGGTCGTGTCCCACCCACAGCCGAACGGGGATGCCGTGTCACGGCAGGCCTCGGCCCACGCGCCCGTGCTCCCGGTCGGCCGGTACTGCACGATCCAGGCCGCGATGCCCGCGCCGGAGTCGCTCGCGGTGCCGCTCAGCGGGACGGAGCCCTGCAGGTTCGCGCCCGGGTCGTCGAGCGTCGGCGTCGTGGGCGCGACGTTGTCGACCGTCCCCGTGATCACGCTCGAGATGGTGGTGAACCCGGCGTTGTCCTCCGCGATCGCCCGGGCCTCGTAGGGCCCGTCCGGGATCTGGGTCGTGTCCAGCGCCGCGCACTGCTGGTCGGTGCACAGCGGCGACCAGGGGCCGCCGCCGGACGGCCGGATCTGCGCGCTGACCGTCAGGACGCCGCTCCCGGCGCCGTCGGCGGCGTCGATCTGCAGGATGACGGTGCCGCGCTGCGGGCCCGCGGGCGGAACGATCGCGACGGCGGGCGCCGTGTTGTCGAGCGTGCGCACGAGGATCGTGTCGCGCGTGTTGCCCGCGACGTCGGTCGCGCGGGCGCGCAGCTCGTAGCTGCCGTCGGGCAGGCCGGCGGTCGCGAACGGGCAGGCGCGCGGCGCGCCGGCGCCTGAGCACAGCGTGGTCCAGGAGCCGCCCGCCGGGCGGTAGGCGATCGCGAGCGAGGCCAGCCCGGACCCGGCGTCCGAGGCGGTGGCGGTCAGCGGCTCGGCGCCCTGGAGATAGCCGGGATCGGCCAGCGTCACTGCGGGCTGGGTGTTGTCGATCTCGACGCCGGGGAAGACGGCCGAGGTGCGCTCGTAGCCGGCGGCGTCGGTGGCGACCGCGCGCAGGTCGCGCACGCCGTC
This sequence comes from Solirubrobacteraceae bacterium, assembly GCA_035489875.1. Classification (GTDB taxonomy): domain Bacteria; phylum Actinomycetota; class Thermoleophilia; order Solirubrobacterales; family Solirubrobacteraceae; genus DASQMT01. Next base: position 8,831 of record DATHJG010000889.1, read on the forward strand.
GGGTACGGGGACGGAGTCCCAGGCGCACGAGAAGGGCGCGGACGACGTCTGGCAAGCGAGGGTCCAGATCGCCGCACCGGCGGGCGAGGACTCGAACCGCACCGTCTGGATGCCGCGGTCCGAGCTGGCGTTCGCCTGGAGCGTGAGCTCGCCGCGCGGCGGCGTTCCCGGGTCCGTCATCGCCACGGCGACGGTGTTGAACTCGGCGGCCGCCGTGAACGCGTTCGCGGGCGAGGACGTGGTGGCGGTGAAGTCCGCTCCGGATGCCGTGGCGCCGGCGGCACCGAGCAGTGCGAGCAGGGCGAGGAGCGCTGCCGCGGTCCGGCTCACAGCGTGCCCTCCGCGGCGCGCCGGCGCGCCTCCTCGCCGAGCGCCTGCCACAGCCGCGCCAGGCTGAAGAGCGCGATCAGCAGCGCGGGCAGCGCGACCACCGCGAGGCGCACGTCACGGCGCCCGAGGACGCTCAGCACGTGGCCGGCGTACGGGATGCCGAGCCGCACGCGCGCCTGCGTCGCGCGGTCCAGCCGGAACGTCCACGGGTCGACGACCGCGTTGGCGTCGCCCTTGGTACGGAACACCCGGCCGGCGCCGTCGTGGTCGATCGAGACGATCCGGTGCGTGACCAGATGGTCGGGTCCCGCGTCCGGCGGAGGCCGGTACGTGATGACGTCGCCGACCTCGAGGTCGCCCACGGGCACGACCTCGTCCAGCACGAGCGTCCCCTTGTCGTACGTGCCGCTCATCGAGCCGGAGACGAGCGCGTAGCGCTCCCACCCCGCCAGCGCAGGGGCGAGCACAAGCAGCGCGGCGAGCGCTGCGACGGCGACTGCCGCGCCGGACGCGAGGCGTCCGGCGCGGCTCGTCACCGCCTTGGCTGTGCCCGCCATCTCCGGTGCCGCCCGCTGGTGGCTAGGCCGCGTTGAAGTCGAATTGCACGGTCGAGGAATCGCCCTGGTAGGCGTTTCCGGCCGAGCCGTCGAGGGCGACGGTGAAGCGGTAGCGGCGCTTCGCGCCGGGTGCGAAGCTGCCGAGCGCGTCGATCTCGTGGCCGGTCGTGCCCATCTGCGCGAGCGTCCCGGAGTAGCGGCTGACGTCGTCGCCGTCGCCGCAGGCGGGCGGCGTCGGGCCGGCGAACGTGCCGCAGTCGACCACGGTGACACCGAGCTTGGCGGACAGCGGGTTGGCGGCGTCCGAGTCCGACGGGGTGCCGCGCGAGAGCGTGAACGCGCCGCCGAGCGAGCCGGTGTTCTCGATGTCGACCGTGCCGGACTGCGGCGGGTCGGCCGGACGCATGCCGGCGGCCGAGAGGACCGCGACGCCGTCCTTGGAGTTGAGCATGCTCAACGTGCCGGAGGCGAACGTGTTCGCCGGGTTGGCGGACGTGGCGGTGAAGTCGGCGCCGGAGCTGACGACCGCGCCGGTGGCGAGGAGCAGCGTGAACAGCGCGCCGAGCGCGAGCTTGGGCTGGGTGACGAGCACCCGCAAACGGGACATGGCGAGATGACCACCTTCGGATCGTGTGCCTGGGATGGGCCTCCCGGGGAAAGGAAGCCCCTGCCGGCAACCGAGCCATCTCACACCCGTGCGAGACCTCTGGCTTTGCGTCCCCGCCTCACGACGGGTTTGCCTTGATCAGCAATCCGAACATCGGGTCCAGACCCCAACTGCTTGAGCGGATCTCGACAAGTGATCGAGTGCGCCGCCGACGCCGTGCCGACGCTGAGGTGCCGCTTAGGTCGGTGGGAGTACCCTTGTCTCACCATGGAGAACACCCCAGTCCAGCGCAGCGGCTCAGCAGTCGGCACCCTCGGCAAGCGCGTCGTGGCCTGGCTCGTCGTGGCCGCCGCCGCGGTCATCGCGCTCAAGCTCATCATCGGCGCCGTGATGGGGTTCGTCACGTTCTTGCTGACCATCGTGCTCGTCGTCGGCGTCGTCATGGGCGTCATCTGGGCGTTCCGACACCTCTGACGCGCCCGTGCCCTACCTGGTCCTCGCCTTCTCGTTCGCCCTCGCGGGCGGGCTGGTCGGCAAGCTCAAGGGCTCGTCGTTCTTCATCTGGTTCCTGATCAGCGGCCTGCTGCCGGCGATCGGCCTGCTCGCCGCCCTGCTGTATCGCTCCGAGCACGACGAGCTCCGCCGCCAGTGCCCGGGCTGCGGGAAGGTGGTCAAGCTCCATGACGCGCTGTGCACGCGCTGCGGGACCGAGCTCGAGTTCCCGGAGATCGCCATAGCGCCCGAATCGGCGGCCTACGGCCGTTAGACTCGATCGCTGTTCAGCGCCGAGTCAGCGGAAGGAGGTTCGAGCAAGCGATGATGATGCGAGCGGTCGACGCGATCATGGAGTGCCTCAAGGCGGAGGGTGTCGACGTCGTATTCGGGTATCCCGGCGGCGCGAACCTCCCGACCTACGACGCGATGTACGACTCCGGCATCCGCCACATCCTCGTGCGCCACGAGGCGGGCGGCGGGCACGCCGCGGAGGGCTACGCGAAGGCGTCGGGCAAGGTCGGCGTGTGCTTCGCCACCTCGGGGCCGGGGGCGACGAACATCGTCACCCCGCTCACCGACGCGATGATGGACTCCGTCCCGGTCGTGTTCTTCACCGGCCAGGTGCGCACGGACCTGCTCGGCACCGACGGCTTCCAGGAGGCGGACACGTTCGGCATCACGATGCCGATCGTGAAGCACTCGTTCATGATCCAGCACCCGACGGAGATCCCGCGGGTCGTGCACGAGGCGTTCCACATCGCCCGCACGGGGCGCCCGGGGCCGGTCCTGATCGACATGCCGACGGACCTCACGCGCGTCGAGATCGACTACGAGCCGGTCGGCGACGTCCGCCTGCCCGGCTACCAGCCGACGACCGAGGGCAACCAGAAGCAGATCCGCCTGGCCGCGAAGGCGATGGCCAACGCGCGCCGGCCGGTGCTCTACGCGGGCGGCGGCGTGATCAACGCGAACGCGTCGGAGGAGCTGGTCGCGCTCGCGCGCGTGGATCGACTGCCGGTCACCTGCACGCTGATGGGCCTCGGCGCGTTCCCCGCGCCCGACCCCCAGTGGCTCGGGATGCTCGGCATGCACGGCACGCGCACGGCCAACTACGCGATGGACGAGGCGGACCTGATCGTCGCGATCGGGGCGCGCTTCGACGACCGCATCACCGGCAAGCTGTCGGAGTTCGCGCCGCGGGCCAAGTTCATCCACATCGACATCGATCCGGCCGAGATCTCCAAGAACGTGCCGGCCCACATCCCGATCGTCGGCGACGCGAAGAACATCGTCGGCCGGCTCATCGCGGAGTACCGCGGGCTCCAGCCCGACCCCGCGCGACTGGCGGAGTGGTGGGAGCGGATCGAGCAGTGGCGGGCCCAGTACCCGCTGCGCTACGACGACTCG
>DATHJG010000890.1:0-6635 GCA_035489875.1 Solirubrobacteraceae bacterium
GGCAGGACGATCACGTTCGCGATGCGGATGTTCGACTCGGTCCGCTTCGACGTCGAGGGCGGCAGCGGCCCGAACGTCGGGCTACGGGAGATCGAGGTCGACGCCGTGCCGACCCCGCCGGACGCGCCGTCCGGCGTCGAGGCGACGGCGGGTCCGGGCGAGGCGACGGTGACCTGGGAGCCGCCGCCGTTCGACGGCGGCGCGCCGATCACGGGCTACGTCGTAACGCCGTACCGCGACGGCGTCGCCCTCGACCCGGTCCGTGTCGGCGAGGACGCCGCCGCGGCCGAGATCCCGGACCTGTCACCCGGGGTGCCCCACCGCTTCACCGTCGCGGCGACCAACCTCGCGGGCACCGGCCCCGAGTCGCCGCCGACGCCCGCCGTGACACCGACGTCCTAGACCCAGGGGATTCCACATGAGGAAGCGAACGATCACGTGCCTGCTCGCGCTGTCGGCAGCGCTCGCGCTGACGCTGCCCGCCGCCGCGCCGGCGAGCGCGGGTCGCGACTACGTCGGGCTGGTGAACCCGTGGGTGGAGGCCGACCGCGGCCGGTTCTTCTTCTTCCAGTCCGCGAGCAACCCCTTCGGCTTCGTGAAGCTGCGGCCGGACACGAGCACGCAGACGCAGTGGGGCAGCGGCTACCGGCCGAGCGAGCATGACGTCAAGGGCTTCAGCCACGTCCACGACTGGCAGCTGTCCGGCGTGCAGGTGATGCCGACCAGCGGCGCCTCGGTGCCCAAGACGGAGGGTGAGGAGGGCTGGCAGTCGCACGTGGAGCACGACGACAGCGAGATCGTCGAGCCCGGCTACCACAAGCTTCGTCTGGACCGCTACGGGATCGACGCGGAGCTGACGGCCACGGATCGCGTCGGGATGCACCGCTACACGTACGAGAAGGCGGGGCCGAGCGAGATCATCGTCAACCTCGGAGGCGTCCTCGGCGAGGCGGTGATGGAGAACGCCCGCGTGACGAAGGTGAGCGACCGCGAGATCGCCGGCTACGTGGTCCAGCGCGGCGCCGACCCGATCATCCGGAGCAGCGTCAGGAACAGGCTGTACTTCGACATCCGGTTCGACAAGGCGTTCGACTCACTTCGCGGCTGGGCGAACGGCGAGCTGGCCGACGACGGTCGCCCGATCGAGGAGCTCGCCGGCGACGACATGGGCGTCTTCGCCCGCTACGACGATCTCGACGCGGGCGAGACCGTGCAGATGAAGGTCGGCCTGTCGCTGACGGGGGTCGACGGCGCACGCCGCAACCTCGAGGCCGAGCTGCCGGGGTGGGACTTCGACGCCGTCCGCCGCGCGTCGCAGGTGCGCTGGAACGAGCTGCTCGGCCGCATCGACGTCAAGGGCGGGACGCACCAGCAGCAGGTGAAGTTCTACACGGACCTCTTCCACGTACTGAGCGGGCGCAGCATGGTGAGCGACGCGGACGGCCGCTACCTCGACAACACGTGGGGCCACGGCAAGGTGAAGCAGCTTCCGCTGGACCGCCGCGGCGAGCCCAAGTTCGCGATGTACAACTACGACGCGCTCTGGCTGACGCAGTGGAACCTCAACTCCGTGCTCGGCATGGGCTACCCGGAGATCTACAGCAGCCTCGTCCAGTCGCAGCTGCAGATGTACCGCGACGGCGGGCTGCTGCCGCGCGGCCCCGTGGCCGGCAACGACTCGCTGATCATGACCGGGTCGCCGGTGACGAACTTCATCGCCGGCGCGTGGAACAAGGGCATCCGCGACTTCGACCCCGATCTCGCGTTCGAGGCCATGCTCGACGCCCAGTCGGTCGGCGGGCTGTTCGACAAGGCGGGCTGGGAGTACGCGACCTGGAGCGGCAACGGCGGGGTCCGGCCCTACCTCGACCTCGGCTACGTGCCGCACGACATGGAGGGTCCCGGCGGCCTGCTGGACGGCGCCGGCCTCACGCTCGAGTACGCCTTCCAGGACTGGACGCTCGCGCAGCTGGCGCGCCGGCTCGGGAAGCGGGGAGTGAACGTCTCCCAGTACGCCGACGTCGCCGTGTCCTCGCAGCCCGGCGACACCGACGGGGCCGGGGCACGCGCGGTGGACGGCCGGCCGATCCGCTCCGGCATCGCGGGCCCCGGCCAGGTCGAGTGGATCTCGGCCGGCGAGCGGACCCCGTGGGTCAAGCTCAGCTGGGACGAGCCCCAGCGCATCCACAAGGTGGTGCTCAGCGATCGCGCCGACGCCGACAGCAACGCGACCGCCGGGGTCCTCCGGTTCAGCGACGGCTCGTCGCGGAAGGTGACGGGCATCCCCGCCGACGGACGGAAGACGGTCGTCAACGTCGGGAACCGGAACGTCTCATGGGTGAAGTTCGAGGCCACCGGCGGCCGCGGCACCGACGTCGGCCTGAACGAGATCGAGGTCTGGGATCGCCGCGACACCGCCGGCTACCTCGAGGACCGGTCGCGCAACTGGCGCAACCTGTTCGACGAGTCGACGGGCTTCATCCGGCCCAAGGGCTTCGACGGCACTCCTCTGCGCAGCTTCGACCCGCTGTCGCCGACCGACTTCGTGGAGGCGAACTCGTGGCAGGCGACGTGGTTCACGTCCCACGACGTGATGGGCCTGGCCAACCTGATGGGCGGCAGGCAGGCCTACGCCGAGAAGCTCGACTACGCGTTCGAGAACTCGGCGCCGTTCGACTTCATCGGCGCCTACGGACAAGGCTTCGTGAGCTACGGCAACCAGCCTGGGCTCCAGGTGGGCCACCTGTTCAACTACGTCGGCTATCCGTGGCTGACCCAGTACTGGGTGCGGCAGGTGAAGGAGAAGACCTACGGGTCGATCTCCACGACCGACGGCTACGGGCATCACGACGAGGATCAGGGCCAGATGGGCGCGATGAGCGCGCTGATGGCGATGGGGCTCTTCGAGGTGACGGGCGGCGGTAACTCGCGGCCGGTGTACGACATCACGTCGCCGGTCTTCGACGAGGTCACGATCGAGCTCGATCGCGACTACTACAAGGGGCGGGAGTTCCGGATCGTCACGCACGGCAACTCGGCCGAGAACGTGTACATCCAGCGTGCCCGGCTCGACGGGCGGGAGCTGCGCAATGCGTGGTTCCGTCACGACCAGCTGGCCGATGGCGGGACGCTGGAGCTGTGGCTGGGTGCCGAGCCGAACCAGCAGTGGGGCGTCGACGAGCTGCCCCCTTCCGAGTCCGGCGAGCAGGATCCCGTGTACGCGACGGGCGTCGAGATCTCCGGGCGCGAGCGCGTCGAGGAGCCCTACGGTTCCGTGCGCTACACCGCCGAGCTGACGCCCGCCGACACGTCCTACCGCAAGGTCCGCTGGTCCGTGACCGAGCCCGACGGGTCGCCCACCGGCAAGGCGACGATCGACGACAACGGCGTCCTGACCGTCAACCGCCGGGACGGTGACGTCGTCGTGACCGCCGTCGCCGCCGACGGGCAGGGCGCGCGCGACAGCCGGACGGTCACGATCGCCCTGGACCCGGCGCTCCTGCGCGGGAACGCAGCCCGCTGGCCGGGCGTGACCGCGACGGCCTCGTCCGAGTACAACGACTTCTACTCCGCCGGCAAGGCGCTCGACGGCGTGATCGGACAGCAGGACGGCGGCGACTGGGCCTCGGCGGGCGAGCAGGATCCCTGGATCGAGCTCCGGTGGGACGAGCCGGTCCGGGCGGACAGGATCGTCCTCTACGACCGTCCGGGGATCGACGACGCGAACGGCGGGACGCTCACCTTCAGCGACGGCGGCACCGTCGAGGTGACCGGCATCCCCCCGGGTCGCGAGGGCATGACCGTGCGCTTCCCGATGCGGACGTTCGATTCCGTGCGCTTCCAGGTGGAGGGCGGCACGGGGCCGAACGTCGGCCTGTCCGAGTTCGAGGTCTACGCCGTGACCTCCCTCCCAGAGGCCCCGAGCGAGGTCTACGCCGACGAGCGCGACGGCGAGGCGACGGTCTCGTGGGAGGCGCCGCCGTTCGACGGCGGGGCGCCGGTGACCGGCTACGTGGTCACCGCGTACCGCGCCGGCGAGGCGGTCGAGACCGTCTCGACGGACGAGCGCACGACGCAGGCCGTGGTGCCAGGTCTCGAGGCCGGGCGCGACCACGAGTTCACCGTTGCGGCGGCGAACTTCGGCGGCACGGGGCCCGCGGCGGCGGCGCGCGACGTGAGCCTGCTGCGCGGCAATGCCGCGCGCTGGCCGGGCGCCACCGTCACCGCGTCCTCGGAGTACGACGGCTTCCACGCAGCGGCCAACGTGCGCGACGGAGGCGGCGGCGAGTGGGCGTCTCGCGGCGAGCAGGAGCCGTGGATCCGGCTCGACTGGGAGCAGCCGGTCGGGGCCGACCGGATCGTGCTGCGCGACCGTCCCGGCGTCGACGACGCGAACGGCGGCACCTTGACATTCAGCGACGGCAGCAGCGTCGCGGTGAGCGGCCTCCCGGCCGACGGCAGCCCGAAGACAGTGGCCTTCTCGATGCGGACGTTCGAGTGGGTCCGCCTCCAGGTCGAGGGCGGGAACGGCCCGAACGTCGGGCTGACCGAGCTCGAGGTCCATGCCGTGCCGTCCAGGCCCGAGCCGCCCCGCGACGTCTCGGCCGCCGCCGGCCGCGGCGAGGCCACGGTGTCGTGGAGCCCGCCCAGCTTCGACGGCGGCGCACGGGTCACGCGATACGTGGTCACGCCCTACCGTGACGGGGTCGCGCTCGAGCCGATGACCGTGGACGGCGACGCGATCCACGCCGTGGTCACCGGGCTCGACGCCGGCGACCCGCACCGCTTCACGGTCGCCGCGCGCAACCTGATCGGCACCGGCCCCGCGTCGGCGCCCACCGAGGTCGTGACGCCGTGATGGGACGGATCGGCGAACAACCCGTCGGGCTCGTGAAGCTCGGCCTGACAGCGCACTCCAGCGGCGGCACCGGCTACCGCCTGACCAGATCGACGCCGGCGAGGTCATGCAGATGAACATCAGCCTGTCGCTGAGCGGCATCGAGGGTGCGCGCGAGAAGCTCGAGCGGGCTCGGACTTCGACGCCGTGGCTGCTGACGTTGCCCGCAGAGGCGGCCGGTCCGTGAGCGGCGGCTACGACGTGCTCGTGCTCGGGGAGGTGCTCGTGGAACTCTCCTCCCCGGGCCCGCTCCGGGCGTCCGAGCAGCTCACGCTGTCCTTCTCGGGCGATGCGCTGAACGCGGCCGCCGCGGCCGCGGCGACCGGCGCCGCCGTCGGGCTCCTCGCCCGCGTGGGCGATGACGAGCTGGGCGACGCGGTGGTCGAGCACATCGAGCGCTGCGGCGTCGACACCGCGCTCGTGCGCCGGGTGCCGCGCCCCAACGGCGTCTACTTCACGATCGCCGATCCCGACGGCGGCCGCGAGTTCGTCTACGTGCGCCAGGGCAGCGCCGGCTCGACGCTCGAGCCTTCGGACGTCGACGCCGCGGCACCCGCCGCGAGCCGGGTCCTCGTGGTCTCGGGGGTCACGCAAGCCATCTCGCCGTCGGCGGCCGCAGCCGCCGAGCATGCGGCTCGGCTCGTGCGCGAGGCGGGGGGAGCGGTCGTCTACGACCCGAACTTCCGCCCGCGCCTCACGACCCCCGCGTTCGCGCGGGCCGCATTCGCGCGGATCGCGCCGAGCTGCTCGCTCGTCATCCCGTCGCACCCGGCCGAGACGACCACGCTGCTCGGTGCGCGCACGCCCGAGGCGGCGGCGGGCGCGTGCCTGCGGCTGGGCGCCGGCGCGGCCGCGGTGAGCTGCGGCGCCGACGGCGTGGTACTGAACGACGGCGGTGGGCCCGTGCGGATCTCCGCGGCGCCGGCCGGCGAGGTCGTCGACGCCACCGGTGCGGGCGACGTGCTGGCGGGCACGATCGCCGCTCGCCTCGCGCGCGGTGAACGCCTCGAGGCGGCGGCGCGCGACGGGGTCGTCGCCGCTGCCCGCTCGCTGACCGGGCGCGGAGGCACCGGCTGGCTGTCGGTCGAGCCGCCCGTGATGCGGAACGGCGCGGGCCCCGGCCGACCGCCCCGGCCACGAGCAGGCAGGCGGCCGCGTTGACCGCCACCGCGAGCGTCACGGCCGACAGCTGACCGAGCACGCGCGCCACATTCGCGCGCACCTCGAGACCCTCGAGTCCGAGGCCTGCTGGGAGCGCCTGCACCCCCACGACCTGCGCCACACCTTCGGGACGCTTTGCGCGGCGAACGGCATCGATGTCGTGAGCATCCAGACCTGGATGGGGCACGCGGATATCCAGACGACGCGGCGCTACGAGCCCCGGCACGACGACGCCGCTCCGTGGACGACCCGTCGGTGCCGGGCTTCCACGCTGACTTCGCGGCGCGCCGAGGTTCTCAGGGTCCCTGATGTAGGGTGCGGAGGTGTTTCGCGACGACGACGCAGCCAACGCGCCCCCCACGCTGGTCTACGCGGTCGGCCGTGCGAGCCAGGGCGTGCGACGCGAGCTTCAGCGACGACTGGCGCCGTGGGAGCTCAGCGTTCCCGAGCTGACGGCGCTGTCGGTGCTCCAGCGGCGCTCCGGCCTGTCCAACGCGCAGCTCGCGAGGCGGTCCTTGATCACGCCGCAGTCGATGAACGACGTCGTCGCCGCGCTCGAACGGCGCGGCCTGATGGC
>DATHJG010000891.1:0-6112 GCA_035489875.1 Solirubrobacteraceae bacterium
GGCCGGTCTCGAGGCCATGCGGCGCGGGGACGTGACGGACGCGTGAGAGCGGTATGGAACGTCCTGCGCGCGGGATGGCGCGGGGCTAGGCCGGTCCGAGGGTGGCTGTACTTCTTCGCGGCCGTACTGGCGTTTATCTTCGTGTTCGCGACGCCGCCTGTCGAGCTGCATAGGATCGTATACGTCGAGACGCAGGGCGGGATCGGGCCGCCGGGAGAGGACGGGACGTGATCGAACTGAGCTTCGCGCGGCGGTACGTCGGCCCGAACGGGGTCGTCGAGGCGCTGCAGTGGCAGGGCGACAACTTCGTCGAGCTGGAGAACTGGGCCGGGATCGAGGCGTTCAGCCTGGACGGGACGCTGATCGCGGTCGGGCACTACGTCGTCCGGTCGATGTGGCGGGAGTGGTTCGTCGTCGCGCGGAAGACGTTCGAGCGCGGCTACGCCCCCCAGAGCGGCGCACACGCGCTGGTCGCGGCGGGACTCCCGTACGTGGGCGACGCGCGCGTGACGTGGAAGACGGCGTGTTCGTGCGGGGAGTTCACGTCGGGCAAGTACGTAGTGCGAGACGGCGCATGGCGGGCGGGAGTCGCGCACGTCCGCGCCAAATGGACCCCGGGAGGATAGGATCGGCGCGCCGCGTTCGGGCGCGTTAAAGTCACCTCTCGCCCGGTTTCTTCACGGTGTCCGGCCAGGAGAGGATCCAAGGCGGAGGAGCGGGTGTTCGTACCTTTCTCCCCGCGTAGACGCCGCCTGCCCGCCCGGACGCGGCGGCCCAACGTTCAGCGGAGGACGTCAGTGAGCCGAGTAGTCTGGAAGTACCAGGTCCGATCGACGGCGAGCGCCGTCACCCACGCGGTGCCGCGCGGCGGGCGGATCCTGCACGCCGAGCTCCAGCGCGACGACGTCTGCGTCTGGATCGAGGTCGACGACGAACATCCCCGCGAGGACTGGACGTTCCGGCTGTTCGTGACCGGTCAGCCGCTGCCGATCAACGCCGCATACGTGCGAACGGTCCTGCTGGCGGACGGCGACCTGGTGCTGCACCTCTACCGGCTCTACGGCGCCGACGAGCTGCGTCAGCGGCCTCAGGGATGACCGCCCGCCGGGTCTCGGTCGGGCAGAGGTTCTCGCACGAGATCTACGGCGGGACGCGGGCGTGGTTCTGGCTGCTGGTCTACCCGGGTGTCGACGAGATGCGCAGGGCGGCGACCAGGTACAGCGGCGGGGTGAGCTTCGACGGCGCGCTCGGCTGCTTCCACCCGGCGCCGGAGAGGTACGAGTACGGCGAGGACGGGGACGCGCTGCCGCGCGGCTCGAGGAGCTTCTCCGGCGTCATGCGGCTCGTCAGCGGGAGGTGCCAGACGGACGTCGTGGCGCACGAGGCGACGCACGCGGCGGCCGCGATCTACCGGCGCAACGTCGAGGCCGAGGTGAACCTGGGCGACGACTGCGACGAGCGCGAGGAGCGACTCGCGTACGTCGTCGGGGACCTGGTGGGCGCGCTGAGCACGGCGATGCACGAGATCGGGGAGTGGCCGTGAGGCCGGTATGGAGGCGCGGGTTCGTCGCGTGCCTGGCGGGAGCGACGTTGGTCGAGTGCGGCCGGACGCTCGGCGCGGACGGCGTGACGTACTCGAACTGGTGGTGGCAGCTGGCGCTGTGGCTGGCCGCGTGGAGCGGGCTGGTCTGGGTCGTACTGGACGAGAGGAGGGGCGAGTGACGTTCGAGGCGATCGAGTCGTGCCCGACGTGCGGCTACGTCGACCTGCACGACGCGGAGTGGCGGCCGGAGAGGACGGTGACCGCGCCGTACCTCCGCGCGGCGACGCCGCCCGCGATGGCGCTGTGGCTGGTCGAGGACGGGACCGCGTATAGCCTGGCGATGCCGCCGGCCCACGTCGCGGTGTCCCGGATCGACCTGGTCATCGCGACGGACGTCGGAGGCTACGAGGTCGTGCCGGGACCGCCCTCGGCTGCTCCGATCGGGCCGATGACGCCGTCGGGGTGCCGGTACGTGATCGCGCGCGTCCGGATCCACGCGGCGGCCGCGACGATCACCGATATGTGCATCGACAACCTGCTCGGCGAGTCGCGCGTCGTCCCGCCGGTGTGGCTGCGGGGGTGTCGCGAGTGCGGCGCGCGGTGGACCGAAGCGGAGTAGTTCGGAGATAGGATAGCGACGTTAAGAGGTCCCGCGGATTAGTGAGATCCCGGGACCGTGACCAACGCCTATCTCTAAGGAGCCGTCGATGTCTATCATCGTATCCGACCCTACAGCCGCTCAAGGGTCCGGTCCGGAAAACTTCGAAGCAGCCAAGCGCGCTCGGGTGGACGGATCCGAGTACTGGTCAGCCCGCGACCTCATGATCTTGATGGGCTACAGCGCCGATTGGCGACGGTTTCGTCTGCCGATCGAGAAGGCGATGAGATCCGCCGTAGCGAGTGGCGCAGCAGCTGACTTCAGGCAGGTTTATGGCAGCCCTGCCAACAACCTCGGTGGGCGCCCTGCGGAGGACTATGAGCTCGACCGCGAGGCCGCGTACCTCGTCGCGATGAACGGCGACGAGAACAAGCCCCAGGTCGCGCAGGCCCAGGCGTACTTCGCCGCGCGGACGCGCCAGGCCGAGGTAGCCGAGAACGAGCTCAGCGGCCAGCCTCAGTGGGTGCTCGCCCAGATCCAGACGCTGCTTCAGATCGGCCGCGTCGAGACCGAGGTGAAGCGGCAGAACGACGAGCTGCTCAAGCACGCCGACGAGCTGCTGCGGCACAACGGCGAGCTCAGCGTCCTGCGGGCGCAGGTAGACGACCTGCAGGACACCACGGACGAGTGGACGGCGCGGGCGTTCTTGATCAACAACAACCTGCCCGCTGACGACGCGTCCTGCCGCGCGCTCGGCAAGGCGACGTCGCAGCTGATGCGCGAGCGCGGGATCGACAAGCACTCGCGTCCGGACAAGAAGTGGGGCGCCGTCGGGATCTACCCGCTCGACGTTCTGCGCGAGGCGCTACTCGAGCTCGGGTACTAGTGTACTTAAACGTCTGGGTTGGGTAATATAGGTCTCGAACGCGTCGCCCGGCCCTCCCGGGAAAAACCCGGGGCCGGTTGTCCAGCACCGATCGTCGCTCCGGCTACGGGGGATGACCGGGCGGCGCGTCCCAGGTACCGGTCGCCGCGCGGGTTTGACGACGCGCAAGGGGTTGCGGGGTAGGGAAGTCCCCGCGCGGCGGCCTACAACTCGAGAGGACGTCATGACCGAGGAAGAGACCACGTTCACGCTCCCCCAGGGGGCGAGCGGGCTCCTCTACGTCGACGCGTCGGGACAGCAGCAGTGGGTCCTCAGCACGTCGCGCCCGGCGTGGGACGGACTGCCGGGCGACCGGCTCTCCCGCGCGGTGCTGTACGTGCTGCTCGGCGAGGTCCGGCTCCGGATCGAGGAGGCGGACAAGTGACCGAGGACCTGGTGGACCGGATGGTCGAAGTCGCGAGCGCGCACCGGCTCGACCTCCGGAACCCGCTGAATTCCCTGCCCGGCGGCGAACCCGCCGCTGAGTGGTGCACGTGCGGGCGCGCGGTCGACCCGGACCGGTGGGTCGAGCACGCGATGGTCGAGGTCGCGGGGCTGGTCCGGTCTATCAAGACCGAGTACGGCGTGAAGTTTCAGGACGGCGAGTGCGTCGAGCTGGCGGACCTCGCGTCGGCGGAGTACATGACGAGGTCGTTCGCGTCGGTGAACGAGGTCGTCGAGAGAGACGTATACGTCGGAGAGTGGAGGACGTTCCCGTGACCGAGGACGCGGTCGGAACCGTGCGGCGGGCGCCGGAGGGGTTCGCGCACGCCGTGCGGCTGGACCAGGGAGACCGCCCGGAGAGGTGGCTCGTCGTCGACTCGTACGGGCCCTGCGGCGTCGAGACGGACGAGCACGTCGACCACTGGCCGGTGGTCTATACCCCGGCCGCTGACGAGGACTGGGAGGCGAAGCGTGATGAGTGAGGACCAGGCGAAGACCGCGCTGCACATGCGCGACGCCGGGCGGACGTGGAAGGACGTCGCGGCCGCCCTCGGCGTGACCGTTCCGGCGGCGCGACTGCTGGTCGCGGGCGAGAAGGCCGAGCGGCGCCACGGGCTCGCGCGGACCGAGACGAACGAGCGGGCGCGCGGCCTGCTGAACCTGTGCGAGTGCGGGCACCGCATGAAGGAGCACGGCGGAGAGGGGCACGGCGGCGCCTGCGCGACGTGCGGCCCGGAGCGCGAGACGACGCCCGAGGAGTACCTGACCACGTTCGAGACCCGGCGCGGCTGCGACGCGTTCGACGTCGCGCTGCCGCGCGAAGACGACGACGCCCTCCGGCGCGTGGTCCTGCGGGACCAGGTCCTGGAGCGGCGCGGCAAGTTCCGGCTGTCGATCGACGCGCTGCACCTGGACATCCCGGAGCGCGTCAAGCCCCGCGTAAACCGCGAGACGAACTGGATGGGAACGGTCAACCGCGGGTCGCGCGGCGGGTACGGCGACAACCCCGGGAGCCCGCCGACGGCGAGGCTCAAGACGCTGGTCGCGCGGGCCAAGCGCAAGGCGAAGAGAGGGCGGAAGTAGCGTGTGGCCGTTCGGCTCGAAGAAGCAGAAGAAGAGGGCGCTCGGGATCATGGGCAAGGCGGAGAAGAACCCCGTCCGCAAGACGATCCTCGGGATGCGCGCGGACAAGGCCAAGAAGAAGAAGGGGTGGTTCTCGTGAGCGTCGAGCCGCGCGTGACGCGGACGTGCTGCGAGCACGGCAAGAACGAGCACAACGCGCTGGAGGGCTGCGAGGTGTGTTCGTGCTACGAGTTCTTCGAGGTGATCACGCCGCGCCCGCCGGGTACGTCGGAGCGGCTGCGGGCGCTGCTCGCCGAGGCGCGCGAACGGCTGGAGGTCGCGGCCGACGAGAACCTGACGTTTCGGCTGTACGACGAGGTCCGCGCCGACCGCGACCGGTGGCTCGCGAGCTACGAGATGCTGCGCGACCGCATCGTCCAGTGGTTCGACCCGAGGGACGGCGACGAGGACGAAGAGACCCTGATGGTCGACGCACTGCGGTGGGCATCCGAGCGCCTGGCCGACCGTGACCGCCTCGCCGCCACCATCGAGCGGGTCGAAGCGCTGGCCTCCGGTCGAGAGCAGCCCGGCGAGTCCTCAGGATTCATCCGGCGCGACGACTTGCTGGACGCCCTGTCCGCCCCCGAGGAAGGCAGCAGCGATGCCTAGTTACCGCTGCTGCGACCTGCACTGCGGCGACGACCCGCCGACCAACACGGCCTACCGCAAGGATGCCGCCGCGCCCTCGGTGGACGTCGAGAAGCTGAGGGCGGCGGCGGACAGTTTCGATGCGGCGGCCGCCATCCACCAGGGTGCGTCGACGGGCTGGGCGTCCGGCGAGCCGGAGCGGGCACGGGATCACTACGCGCGGGCGGACACGTTCACTGCGTGCGCCAGCACCATCCGCGCGCTGCTCGGCGACCAGGTGGACCGTTCATCTGTCAACGGCCCCGAGGAAGGCGCGCTCGACTACGGGCCGGCAGAGACCCAGTACGGCGTGCGGTGGTTCGGTGCGTCCGATCCGGCAGTCATCACCCCGACCGCTGCGGACGCCATGTCGATAGCGAGCGAGGCCCGACACCACTCCAGGGTCGAGGCGGTCACACGGCAGATCACTTCCTGGCGTCCGGTTGACGGCGCTCCCGGAGAGGACAGCCAGACATGAGCGCGTGCCACGCGGAGATGTGCCTCAACTGGACCGGCCAGGGTTGCGCGTGCCTGGTCATGGACATCGAGCCCGACCTCGGCGAGCAGCAGGACGTGGAGGCGCCGGCGGATCGGGCTCCGACGCACGGGCTTGATTCGTGGGACTTCTGATGCCGATCTCCGATGAGGCACGAAAGGCGATCGCGCGAGTCCTGGCAGGCGACGATGCGCACTTCCCGGAGTGGCAGCAGGAAGCCGCCGAGGTCGTAGCCGAGCTGGCTACCGCCGGTTTCGTCGCGGTGAAGCTGCCTACGGTCGCCGAGCTGGACGGGCTGCTCGACGCGTCTTTCGGCCCGCACGACCACGCCGCCGAGTCCTGCACCGGCTGTACGGC
>DATHJG010000892.1:0-5431 GCA_035489875.1 Solirubrobacteraceae bacterium
AGTCCGTCCGCGGGACCGAGGGGGCGAACGCCCTGCGCGCCGAGCTGGACGCGGTCCGCGCGGGCGAGGCCGAGGCACGGACCGCCGTCGACGCGCTCCGCGCCGAGCTCGACGCCGTGCGCTCCGCCGACGCCGGCGCGCTCGAGGCGCTGCGCGCCGAGCTGACCACTGACGCGCATTCCGCGGTCGAGGCGCTGCGCGCCGAGCTGACCGCCGTGCGCGAGTCCGAGGCCGGCTCGCGCGAGGCACTGCTCGCGCTGCGCGCCGAGGTCGAGGGCATCGAGCTGACCGGCGGCAGCGCCGACGTCGACCTCACGCCGCTGCAGCACAAGATCGACGGGATCGCGGCGGAGGAGGCCAACGCCCGCCAGGAGCTGGCGATCATCCGCCAGCGCCTGGACGTCCTCGCCGCCGCCCCGGCCGGCGGAGCGGAAGTCGAGGAGCTGCGCACGCAGCTCGACGAGCTGCGCGATGCGACACCCTGGCGCGACGAGATCGCCGCCGTGCGCGAGGAGCTGGCCGCCGCGCGCGAGGCCGTCCCCGAGCTCGAGGAGCTGCGCCGCGAGGTGGAAGGACGGGCCGGCCGCGACGACCTCGACGACCTGCGCCGAGACGTCGGCGCGCTCCAGGAGTCCCGCTCGGAGCTCGACGAGCTGCGCCGCGACGTCGGCGCGCTGCAGGAGACGCGCCCAGAGCTCGAGGAGCTGCGCCGCGACCTCGCCGCCCTGCGCGAGCCGGGTGAGGACCCCGCGCTCGACGAGCTCCGCCGCCAGCTCGAGCACCTCCGGGAGCGCAGCGTCGCCCGGAGCGACTTCGACGACCTGCACCGCGCGTTCGACGCGCTGCGGGACGGCGGCGTCGGCCGCACCGACCTCGAGGCGATCCGCGAGCAGCTCGCGACGCTCGCCGACGGCTGGGCGGCGAAGGGCGACCTCGACGGCGTCCGCGCCGCGCTCGACGCGCTGGGCGAGCGCGTCCCGACGCGCGACGAGCTCGACGCGCTGCGCCACCAGTTCGCCGAGGCGCGCCGCACCGTAGCCGGACGGGACGAGCTGGATGCGCTCAAGCGCCGCGTCGACGGCCTCGCTCCGAGCGAGGCGCTCGACGCGCTGCGCGGGCAGCTCGACGGCCTGGCGCCGCGCGAGGAGTTGGACGGCCTGGCGCCGCGCGAGGCGCTCGACGCGCTGCGCCACGACGTCGAGGGCCTCGTTGCTCGGGACGAGCTCGACGCGCTCCGCGCCCGGCTGGACGGGTTGGCGGCGACCGAGGAGATCGACGCGCTCCGCACCCGGCTCGACGGCCTCGCGCCGCGCGACGAGCTCGACATGCTGCGCGAGCGGCTCGACGGCCTCGCGCCGCGCGACGAGCTCGACACGCTGCGCGGGCGGCTCGACGGCCTCGCGCCGACC
This sequence comes from Solirubrobacteraceae bacterium, assembly GCA_035489875.1. Classification (GTDB taxonomy): domain Bacteria; phylum Actinomycetota; class Thermoleophilia; order Solirubrobacterales; family Solirubrobacteraceae; genus DASQMT01. The sequence goes on from DATHJG010000892.1 coordinate 1,410, forward strand.
GACGAGCTCCACGCGCTCCGTGCGCGGCTCGACGACCTCGCCACCGCCGCCGACCTGACCGCGCTGCGCGAGCGGCTCGACGACCTGGCCGCCAGCGCCGAGGTCCAGGCGCTGCGCGACGAGCTTCCCTCCCGGATCGAGATCGACGCCCTGCGCGCACGCGTCGCCGAGGTCGAGACCGGTGGCGCCGGCCGCGAGCAGCTCGACCGCCTCGGCGCCGACGCCGAGGCGCTGCGCACGACCGTCGCCGGCCTGCAGGGCCGCCTCGACGAGGCCCGCGAGGATGCCGCGGCCGCCCGCGACCAGGCCGAGGCGAGCGCCGCCGAGGCCGAGCGGGCGGGCAACGCCGCCCGCGAGGCGACCGACCGGATTGCCGAGGTCGACCGCGGTGCGGGCTCCGTCCTCGCCGAGGTCAAGGCGACCGGCGACCGGCTCGAGGAGGTCGCAGGGCTCGCCCGCGCCGCCCACGACGCCGCCGGCAGCGCCCGCGGCGACCAGGACGAGCTGCGCGCCGCCGTGGCCCGCCTCGGCGGCGAGGTCCAGGTCGCGCGGGAGCAGCTCGAGCAGACCGCCGAGGAGGCGCTCGGCGCCCGCCAGCAGGCCGCCGCCGCCAACGAGGCCGCCAGCGCGGCCCGCGACGACGCCGGGCGCGTGCGCGAGGATTCGCAACTGCTGCGCCGCGAGCTCAACACGGGCCGCGAGCGGCTCGAGACGGCGGGCGCCGACATCGCCCGCCTGGGCCGCGAGCTCGGGACCGTCAAGGAGGAGGCGGTCGCCGCCGCCGCGGACGCGAGCCGGGAGGCCCAGGAGCGCCTCGCCGCCGTCGACGCCACGTTCACGCTGATGCGGGCCGACGTCGGCGCAAGCCGCGAGCAGATCGAGGCGCTGGAGGGCGGCGTCGAGCGGCTGGCCGAGCAGGTCGCGTCCGGACGCACCGCGAGCGACGCGCGCGCCTCCGAGGTGCTCGCCGAGCTCGCCGCCGTCCGCGCGGTCGCCGAGCAGGCGAGCTCGGGCGTGACCGAGCTCCGTGCCGAGCTGGCCGCCATGCGCGAGGAGACCGCCGCGGTGCGCGCGCAGGCCGAGCTCGCCAACGCCGTCGCCGAGAAGGCGCGCAGCACCGCCGATGCGGCCAAGATCGAGGACGAGCGCGTCGAGGCGCTGCAGGCCGAGGTGCAGTTCGCGATCTCCACGATGGAGGAGATGAAGGCCGGCCTGACGTCCGCCGGCCAGGCGGCGCTCGTCGCGCGGCGCGAGGCCGAGCAGGCCAAGAAGGCCGCCGAGCACGCCGGGGACGGCACCGGCGAGCACGTCACCGCGGTGTTCCGGGAGATCCTCGGGCTGGCCGCCAAGGGCCGTCCGCGGACGCTCCAGAGGTCCGCCGACGACACGCCGCCGGAGCCGCGCGAGCCGCGCCACGGCTTCGACGACGAGACCGTCCCGATGGCCGTGATCGGCACCGACGGCAAGTTCAAGGAGCTCAATCCGTCATTCTGTCGCCTCGTGGGTTACCAGGAACACGAGTTCGCGAAGGCGGCGTGGCCGTCTCCGCACGACCGACAGCTCTACGCCCAGCAGCAGGAGCAGTTCTCCGAGCTGATCTCCGGCGTGCTGGAATCCGTGCCCGTGCAGAGCACGTACATGCACGGCCAGGGGCTGATGGTGCCGGTCGTCGGGGAGATCACCGCTGTGAAGGGTGAGGACGGTCTGCCGTCCCACCTCCTGATGCGAGCCGAGGAGCACGAGCGAGCCCTCTAGTGTCCGGCCGATCACCAGAGGAGCGCCGGCGGGCGGCGGAGGAGCGCGCTGCCCGGCGCGAAGCGCGCGCGAGCGGGGAGACCTACGAGCCGCCGCAACCGCCGGCGGACGAGGAGCCCGCCGAGGACTTCGAGCCGCTCCCCGCCACCCGCCGCACCGCGGTCGCCGAGCGCCGGCCGATGAGCCGCGCCGCGCGCGCCCAGCGCATCGGCCGTCCCGGCCGGCCTGCGCTCCCGCCGGCGTCTCCCAAGCCGCGCCGCTGGTTCCGCCGCTTCCTCGCGCTGCTCGCGCTGCTCGTGATCGGCGCGGCGCTGTACGGCATCAACGCGACGTTCCAGCCGTTCCAGTCCGAGCACGAGCAGGACGGCGCCGTCCCCGTGCGGATCCCCGAGGGCGCCGACGCGGGCGCGATCGGCAAGCTGCTCGAGCAGCGGGGCGTGGTCCGGGACGCCCGCTTCTTCGAGCTCAACGCCACGCTGACGCTGCGGCGTGGGAAGCTCCGCACCGGCAACTACGTGCTACGCCGCAACATGACGAATGGCGCCGCGATCGACGCGCTGATGCAAGGCCCGAAGGTGCGCGTCGTCAAGACGTTCAAGGTCACGATCCCCGAGGGCCTGTCGCGCCGCGAGGCGGCGCCGGCGGTGCAGGAGAGCGGGATCGACGGCTCCTACCTGAAGGCGTCGGACTCCAAGCGCGCGCTGACGCGCGCGCGTCAGCTCGGCGCCCCCAAGGGCACCAGGACGGTCGAGGGCTTCCTCTTCCCGGCCACGTACGACCTGAAGGCGGGCGCGACCGCCGCCAACCTCGTCGACCAGCAGCTCGACGCGTTCCGCGACAACTTCGGCTCGGTCGACCTGACGGCCGCGCGGAAGAAGAACCTGACGCGCTACGACGTGCTGATCATCGCGTCGCTGATCGAACGCGAGACGCCGAAGGCCTCGGAGCGGCCGCTGATCGCCTCGGTGATCTACAACCGAATGGCGATCAGCGAGCCGCTCGGGATCGACGCGACGACCCGCTACTACGAGCGCAAGTGGTCGGGGCAGCTCCTGGAGTCGGAGCTCGACGCGGACAACCCGTTCAACACGCGCATCAACTCCGGCCTGCCGCCGACGCCGATCGGCAACCCAGGGCTGGCGGCGATGAAGGCGGCGGCGAAGCCGGCCAAGACCGACTACCTGTTCTACGTCGCCAAGCCGGGAGCGTGCCACGCGTTCGCGAAGACCCTCGCCGAGCATGAACGCAACGTGCAGATCTACCAGGACGCCATGGAGAAGAACGGCGGCAAGGCGCCGCCCCAGAAGTGCTGACGTACCTCGGCGTCGCCGGCTGGCCGGTCGCCCACTCGCGCTCGCCGGCGATGCACAACGCCGCGCTCGCCGCCGTCGGGCTGACCGACTGGCGCTATCTCAAGCTCCCGCTGCCGCCCGCGCGCTTCGCCGAGACCGTGCGCGCGCTCCCAGCGGCCGGCTTCCGGGGGATCAACGTGACGATCCCGCACAAGGAGGCCGCGCTCGCGCTTGCCGACGAGGCGACCGAGACCGCCGCCGCCGTCGGCGCGGCGAACACGCTCACGTTCCTGCCGTCCGGCGCCATCCACGCCGATAACACCGACGTCCCCGGACTGCTGGAGGCGCTGCCCGTCGATCCCGCCGGCCTGACGGCGCTCGTGCTGGGCGCCGGGGGCGCCGCGCGCGCCGCCGTCTATGCGCTGCAGCGCGCGGGCGCCGCCGACGTCATGGTCTGGAACCGCACCCGCGAGCGCGCCGAGCGGCTGGTGGCCGAGCTCGGCGGGCGCGTCGTCGACGCTCCGGAACCCGCTGCGGTGCTGGTCAATTGCACCAGCGTGGGGCTGCGGGAACCGGACCGCACGTTCAAGAGCCTGCCCATCCAGGCCGATACGTTGGGCGTCGGCAGCTACGTGGCGGACATGGTCTACAGGCCCGGTGGCACACCTCTCCTCGTCGAGGCGCAACGGCGCGGGGCGGCGGTGGTGACAGGGCTGGAGATCCTGGTCGCGCAAGGCGCAGCCTCGTTCGAGCGCTGGACCGATACGCCGGCACCCCGCCAGGCCATGCGGGCCGCCGTCGACCATCACGTCTGAGCCACATGACCCCACCGACAAAAACCGCGGCAGCGCCCAAGCCCGCCGCGGGCAAGCCGAAGCGCGGCAACGGCATCACCACGCCCTCCCGGCGGGGTGGCTCCGGGCGCGTGCTCACCGACGTGATCGTCGACCTCGGGTTCGTCGAGCGCGAGGCGCT
>DATHJG010000893.1:0-2356 GCA_035489875.1 Solirubrobacteraceae bacterium
GGAGTGGCCGGGCTGGCCGCCGCCATCGCGGTCGTGATCCCACGCGGCGAGCACCAGGCGATCCAGGCGCGCGCGCCGCGCTCCGAAGCGGTGCTGGCGGAGCGATGAGCATCGACGCCATTCCCAAGCGCGCCGACGCGGTCCGCAACCGCGAGCGCGTCCTGGCCGCCGCCGTGGCCGTCTTCGCCGAGCGCGGGATCGAGGCCAGCGTGCCTGACGTCGCCGCGCGCGCCGGCGTCGGCAAGGCGACGGTCTACCGCTCGTTCCCGACCAAGGAGCACCTGGTCGCCGCGGTCGTGCTCGAACGGATGGAGGAGTTCGAGCGCCGCGCCCGCGCGCTGCTCGACGAGCCCGACGCCTGGGCGGCGCTGAGCGAGCTGATGAGCGAGAAGGCCGTCGAGCACTGCGTCGACCGCACACTCGCAAGCGCGCTGCAGGCCGGCGTCTCCTCAGACCTGCTCGACGCGGCGCGGCAGCGCCTGTGGGGGGCGGTGGAGGCGCTGATGGAGCGCGCGAAGGCGCAGGGGCGGATGCGCGAGACCGCCACGTCCGGCGACCTGCGCGTGCTCTGGGGCGGCGCGGCGCGCATGCTCGCCGCCGACGGCGTGAACGATCCCGACGAGTGGCGCCGCTACGCGGCGCTCGCGCTCGACGCGCTGCGCGCCTGATCGGCGAGCGCGCGGGCGCGCTCGAGCACCGCGTCGAGCATCGCCGGAGTCAGCTTCCCCGTGAATGTGTTCTGCTGGCTCGGATGGAAGCAGCCGAGCAGCGTGAGCGCTTCGGCCTGCGCCTCCGCGCCATGGCCGAACCTCGGCCGCGGGCGGAGCGCGGGGGCGAGCTGCCGGAACCCGGCGTCCCACGCGAACGCGCCGAGGCACACGACGACGCGGACATGCTCGAGCTGCGCCAGCTCGGCGCGCAGCCAGGTCGCGCAGTTGTCGCGCTCGGACGGCGTCGGCTTGTTGGCCGGCGGCGCGCACCGCACGGCGGCGGTGATCCAGCAGTCGCGCAGCGTGAGGCCGTCGCCGACGTGGGTGGCGAGCGGCTGGTTCGCGTAGCCGGTACGGTGCAGCGCGGCGTACAGGAAGTCGCCCGAGCGGTCGCCGGTGAACATGCGGCCGGTCCGGTTGGCGCCGTGCGCCGCGGGCGCGAGGCCGAGCAGCAGCACGTGCGCCCCCGGGTCGCCGAAGCCGCCGATCGGCCGGCCCCAGTACGTCTGGTCGCGGAACGCCGCGCGCTTCTCGACCGCGACCTGCTCGCGCCAGGCCACCAGCCGCGGGCAGCGGCGGCAGTCGTGGATCTCCGCCTCGAGCGCGGCGAGGGCGGCGGGGTTCACGCCGGCGTCGCGGCCGCCGCGTGCATCAGCCCGAGCACGAGGCGCTCGACGACCGGCTCGAGGTCGCGGATGTCGTCCGGCTCGCCGGTGCGGATCTGGCGCGACGCGAGCTCCACGACGGCGCCGACGATCGCGAACGCGTCGTGCGGGGACGCGAACCGGACGACGCCGAAGCGCTCGGCGTCCTCGCGGTTGACCTCGTCGACGTACGACGCGTACTCCCCGAGCACGCGGTCGCGCCGCTCCATCGCGCGCGGGCCGGCGCCGATGATCTCGACGAGCAGCGTCTGCGCCTCGTCCGGGAACGCGGCGAGCACCGCGAGGAACGTGTGGATGACCGCGCGCACCCGCCCGGCCGCATCCGGCCCCGCGTACTCGGCGCCGGTCCGCCGCATCGCCTCCAGCACGGCGGCGGTGGCATCGTCGTGGAGCGCGACGATGCACTCCTCCTTGTTGTCGAAGTGCTCGTAGAACGTCGCCTTGGACATCCCGGCCTCGCGTGCGACCGCCTCCGCAGTGGCGTCGGCGTACCCGACCCGGGCGAAGATCGCGCCGGCCGCCGCGTACAGGCGCCGGCGTTGGCGGTCCTGCCGCACCTCGAGCGGCGGGGCGTGGCGGCCCCGCGGTGCCGTGTCGCGCTGCCGGTCACGCATCGCGCCGCGATGGTAGCCGGGTCACTACCCTCTGGGCGCAGCATGCGCCGTTCCTTCGCCGCCATTCCGCTCGTCCTCGCCGCGCTCGCGTCCGGCTGCGCCGGCAACGCGTCGTCCACGGGGAACTTCCAGGGCGAGGAGAAGCGGGTCGCCGACGTCGTCGAGAAGCTGCAGTCGGCGGGCGAGACCGGCGACGCGCAGACGATCTGCGACGACCTCCTCGCGAAATCGTTGAGCGACCGGATCAAGGCCGCGGGCTCGACGTGCGAGCAGGAGATGGACAAGGCGATCAAGGACGCCGACGACTTCGACCTGGAGGTCGAGGACGTGACGATCGACGGCGCCACGGCGACGGCGAAGGTCAAGG
>DATHJG010000894.1:0-2011 GCA_035489875.1 Solirubrobacteraceae bacterium
GGCGGCAGCGACCGCGAGAGCATCTTCCAGGTCCGCAGCTACCGCGACGGCGGCGACGTGATCACGGGCATCGACGGGCGGCCGGTGGACGACCCCGATGACCTCTCGCGCGCGGTCGCGCTGCTGGACCCGGGCGCGACGGTGACGCTCGAGGCCTGGCGCGACGGCGACAGCCGCACCGTGCGCATCGAGCTCGGCGACCGGCCGCTCTCCGCCCTGCCCGACACGGGCTGATCGGACCGCGCGCCCAGGTATCGTCCCGCCGTCCGTGCTCCAGCCAGTCGCCCTCGCACACAAGAGCCTCGCCGACTACACGCACATCGTCGGCCGCCCGCTGGTGGAGGAGGTCCGCGAGCTGGCCGAGCCGCTCAAGGGCCGGCGCGTCGTGCATCTCTCCGCCACGGCGTTCGGCGGCGGCGTGTCCGAGATCCTCTACACGCTCGTGCCGCTCATGCGCGACGTCGGGCTCGAGGTCGAGTGGCAGGTCATCTACGGCCGCGAGGAGTTCTTCAACGCGACCAAGCTGATGCACAACGCGCTGCAGGGCAACCCGCAGGACCTCACCGAGGAGCAGTGGGCGACGTGGGGGCAGTACAACGAGATGAACGCCCGCGAGCTGTCGGACGGGTGGGACGTGTGCATCGTGCACGACCCGCAGCCGGCGGCGCTCCACACGCTCGTCCCGGAGAAGGCGGCGAGCTGGATCTGGCGCTGCCACATCGACGTCTCCACGCCCAATCCCGCGACGATGGCGCGGCTGCTGCCGTACGTGCAGCACTACCCTGCGTCGCTGTTCCACGTCCCCGCCTACGTGCCCGCCGGCATGGACGGCGGCGTGCACATCGTGCCGCCCGCGATCGACCCGCTCGCGCCCAAGAACATGGCGCTCTCGCTCGAGGACGCGGAGTTCGTGTGCGCGCAGTTCGGGATCGACACCGAGCGCCCGATGCTCTGCCAGGTCTCGCGCTTCGACCCGTGGAAGGACCCGATCGGCGTGATCGACGCGTACCGGATCGTGAAGGCCGCGCGGCCCGACGTGCAGCTGGCGCTGGTCGGCTCGATGGCGTCCGACGACCCCGAGGGCTGGGACTTCTACAACTCGACGCTGGCGCACGCCGACGGCGATCCCGACATCCACATCCTCAACAACTTCTCCAACGTCGGGGCGATCGAGGTCAACGCGTTCCAGTCGCTCGCCGACGTCGTGATCCAGAAGTCGACGCGCGAGGGATTCGGGCTCACGGTCTCCGAGGCGCTGTGGAAGGGGCGCCCGTTCATCGGCGGAGACGTCGGCGGGATCCCGCTGCAGGTCGAGAACGGCGTCTCGGGCTACCTCGTCTCCAGCGTGCAGGAGTGCGCGGAGCGGGCGCTGGACATCGTCGAGGACCCCGCGCTCGGGAAGGCGCTCGGGCGGCGCGGGAAGGAGCACGTCCGCACCCACTTCCTGACACCGCGTTATCTCCGCGACTACCTGAAGATCATGCACGAGGTGCTGTAGTAGTAGGTCGATGGCGGACAGCGGCGCACCCCTGGTCCTGGTCTCCAATCGGGGCCCGGTCACCTATCAGGACGACGGGTCGGTCAAGCGGGGCACGGGCGGCCTGGCCACGGCGCTGATCGGCCTGGCGTCGCACCGCGACGCGGTGTGGATCGCGTCGTCGATGACCGACGGCGACGTCGCCGTCGCGCGCGAGCACGGCGGCCGGGCGTTCGAGATCGCGGCGCCCGACGGCGGCGAGTTCCGCGTGCGCTTCGTCGCGTCGGACCCGGAGGCGTACGACCGCTTCTACAACATCCTCGCGAACCCGATGCTCTGGTTCATCCAGCACTACCTGTGGGACCAGAGCAACGCACCGGATATCCGCCGGCACGAGGTCGAGGCGTTCGAGTTCGGCTACAACGTCGTCAACGAGGATCTCTCGATGGCGGTGCTCGAGGAGATCGAGGGCATCGACGAGCCGGTCGTGATGGTCCACGACTATCAGCTCTACACGCTGCCGGCGATTGTCCG
>DATHJG010000895.1:0-2504 GCA_035489875.1 Solirubrobacteraceae bacterium
CGCGCACTGCTGCGGGCCGAGTTCGGGTATCGACCGGAACGTCGAGCCCTGCTGCACCCCGAGCTTGCCGTCGTAGACGCGTCCAGGGGTGAAGCACTTGCCGCCCATTCGGCCTTCCGCCACCCGCAGACCCCACGGGAGTCCGCCCTCGGGGTCTGACACCTGGACTCCGGCGAGTCGACTCGTGCCAGCCAGCGGCAACTGGTCGGCGCGGAAGTCCTGCACCGACGCCGAAGGCAGCGGGTCACCCTCCGTCACGACCAGCGTACCCGCGACGGCGCTCCCGCTCAGAGCGAGAGCGACAAGCAGAACCAGCGGCTTTGAGCGCCACACCCGCCGCCGTCGGGCGGCATGGCGCAAATCGCGGTCGGCTGCGCGGCGAAACTGCATCGCGAGGTTCTCAAGCGCGTCGATGTTCAGTCGGTCATCCATGAGAGTTCTCCCGTCGTGGTCGCCATGCGCGCGCGGAGTTCTCGGACGCCGCGGGAGACCCGTGCCCGCGCGGTCGGTTCAGACACGCCGAGCCGCAGCGCGACGTGCGAATAGGGCAACTCGTCGATGATGCGCAACCGGACTGCGTCGCGCTGGCCGGGAGGCAAATCCTCAAAGCACAACCGCACGGCCTCGCGCAACGGTCCCAGCGACGCGAGCGTCTCCACGCGTTCCAAGTCGGTCGCCGAGAACGTTGGGCCGATTAGCCCAAGCCGCGCGGTGGCGCAGCGCTCAACCTTCCCGCGCCGCACGTACTGAAGGTGCTCGTTCCGCGCGATGCTGTATAGCCACGCCGCGGCTTCGGCCTCCGTCGAACCACGAAACCGCTTTCGCTGCGTGAAGGCCTTTGCGAACGTCTCCGCCGTCAGGTCGAGCGCCAAGTGCGCGTCGAGCGTGCGCCGAGTCAGGAACACGAGCAGCGCCTCAGCGTGGGCTCTGTAGAACTCCTCGAAGGCCGCTGGGGCGGCGACCGAGCGTTGCAGCGTCGTGTTGGGAACCCGTCGGCGAAGCATCTCTAAGTCAAAGGATGCGCGAGCCCCGGATGTTGTGACGTGGTTCTGCCACCGACCGGCTGGCTATGAACGCTCCTGCCGGGGCAGAAGGCCAGATACCCCCTCTCGCCTCAAAGGAGCTCTGCGGCATCGCCGGCTGCCCGAGCTGGCGCTCGCTTCGTCCACATCGGGCTATGCGACGCCCGGGAAGCAGCTACGACATACGGTGCCATGACCCGGCTTGTGTCATGGCTGTAGAGGTCCAGAGCCTTACGGCTTCGGACTGTCCGTCGTCGCCGGCGGTTCTCAGGCGGCGTCGATCTGGGAGATGAATGCGCGGAGGTCCGCTCCGGCGATCTCGACGTCCTCGGTGTGGAACGCGATGTCGCGTGCCATCGCGGCGAACCCGTCGGCCCACGACGGCCAGATCGTGACCTGAGGCGGCCATGCGTGCTTGGCGCGCAGCTCGAAGATCTCATCGCAGGCGGTGCGGACCCTGGGCAGGCCGCGTTCGTCGACCGAAGCCGCGCAGAAGCTGCAGGTCGATGAGGTCGCGGAAGCGGTCGTTCTCGCGGCCGTCGGGGTAGACCTCGGTGCAGGCGTGGATCTTCCGGGCGATCTGGTAGCGCACGGACACGCACGCGATTCGCTCCGGGCCCTCGATCTGGACGGGGTCGAGCGGACGCGCGGGAATGCGGTCGACCTCCTGGCCGGTCTCGCCTTCAGCCGGCGCGATTTCGAGCTGGACGGTGCCCCAGGACTTGCCCTTGTAGGCGAGCCTGATGTTCATACGCATCGCACTCGTGTCGCGGATCAGCTCGGGTTCGGTTCGCTGCAACTGAAAGCCGTGCCAGTCCTCGGCGAGCGCGCGGTCGAGCGCGTCGAGCATGTCTTCGGCGCGTGCGCGAAAGGCCGCGTCGTAGTCCTTGGAGGCGCGGGCGCTGAGGCCTAGGCGCAGCTCCATAGCCGCGCCGCCTTTCAGGGTGAACAGCGGTTCGCCGTCTTCGTCGCGGACGCGGTCGAGGACCGCGCTGATGATGTGCGTGTTGATCCAGCGCTGGTAGCGCCCGGCGGGCATCTGAGCGTCCGCGGCGGCGGCGTTGGCGAGCCGCTGAAGATGCGAGAGGTTGCCGGGCGGCCTGCGGGGCTTGGCGCTCACGACCGGACGGTAGCTTCGGCGGCGTCGTGGCGCATCGCTCGTAGCTCGTCGGCCTGTCCGGGGGTCAGGCGTCCGCGCCGGCGGCCCGTGTCGATGGCCTGGTCGATCAGGTTCCAGCCGACGTGCTGGTCGATGCTGCCGAGGATCGCGCGGTAGGCGGTGACCATCGGGATGCCCTCGTGCCAGGTGACGTGGTCTTCGGGCAGGGCCTCGCGATGCAGCCGCATGACCGCCGGCGGGGTGCGCGTCGTCCGGAAGCCGGGCGGCACGGTCACGTCGATGCGGCTGGGGTTGACGTCGCAGAGTTCGTGCAGGTCCAACGCGGTCGCGTGGCTGAGGACTCCCTGGACTTTCAGGGGCCA
>DATHJG010000896.1:0-5763 GCA_035489875.1 Solirubrobacteraceae bacterium
GACGGGTTCGCGATCGCCCTGCTGGTCCCGGTGTCGATCTTCGCGGCGCTGGGCCCGTCGATCGCCTCCATCGGCACCTTGGCGGTCGTCGCGCTCATGGCGATCTCCTGCACGGTCGGGCTGCTGCAGAACTACATCTACGCCGAACTGGCCGGGATGTTCCCGGACAAGGCCGGCGGCGTCGCGCTCTACGCGCACGAGGCCTGGCGGAAGTACCTGACGCTGGTCGGACCGCTGGCCACGTTCGGCTACTGGATCGGCTGGTCGGTCGTGCTGGCGGTCAACGGGCTCGTGGCGGGCACGCTGATCCAGGCCGAGTGGTTCTCCGACAGCACGTGGACCTCGTCCGGCGCGGGATTCGACCTCACCCTGCCGATCGTGATCGGCATCGGGCTGATCGCGGTCGTCTGGCTGTTCAACATCTACGGCGTGCGGCCCGCCGTGTGGTTCGGCTACGTCACCGGTGGGCTGCTGTGCATCCCCGCGTTCGTCCTGATGTTCCTGCCCTACATCACCGGCGACTGGGCGAGCTCGAACATCGACTTCAACATCGGGGCCAACGGGGGCCTGGCGCTCGCGCTGGTGTGGCTGTACTTCATGTGCTGGTCGTCGTACGGGATCGAGGTGGTCGCGACGTTCGCGCCCGAGTACCACGACTCCCAGCGCGACACGCGCATGGCGCTGCGCGCCGCGGCGCTGTTCTCCGCGATGGTCTACGTCCTGCTGCCGCTCGGTGCGGGCGGCGTGCTGGGCACCGAGGCGATCGCGGCCGACGCGACCCTGATCGCGTGGTACACGCAGGCGTTCGACGCGCTGGTGGGGAACTTCCTCGGCGGCGTGATGATCTTCTGCGTCGTCGCGGGGCTCGTGCTCTCGATGAACACGGCGACGATGGACGGCTCGCGAGCGCTCTTCGGCATCGCCAAGGACGGGATGACGATACGCCAGTTCGGCAGGCTCAACCGCTTCCGCGTGCCGGCGCTGGCGATGACGGTCGACGCGGTGCTCAACGTGCTCCTGATCTCGTTCTTCAACAACCCGATCGAGATCATCGCGGTGTCGAACATCGGCTACGTGTTCGCCACCTGCGCGGCGCTGTCGGGCTTCCTGCTGCTGCGCAAGGACCGCCCGAACTGGCCGCGCCCGGTGCACCTGTCGAGCATCTGGGTCCCGATCGGCGCGGTGCTGCTGACGGCGAACGTCGTGTTCCTGATCGCCGGCGGCTTCATCTACTCCGGCGGCTTCCTGGGCATCGACGGCTACGGCTACGGCTGGGACAAGACCCGCTGGGGGCTGCTGGTGCTGCTGCTCGCGATCCTGCTCTACGTGTTCCGCCACGTGGTGCAGGACAAGCAGCCGATGCGCTGGCGCGAGGAGGTTCCGGCCACGCCCGAGGAGCAGGTGGCGCATCCGGAGCTCGCACCCGCGCCCGCTTAGGCTGTTCCACGCGACGTTCGACGGGGCCCCGGCCGGGGCCCCGTCGTCGTTCTAGGGTGAGGCTGGTGCGCGTCCTCGCCCTCGCCGACAAGCGCCCGCCGCTCGACCCCGCGCTGATGGCCGAGCAGATGGGCGCCGACGCGGTCGTCTGCCTCGGCGACCTCGACCGCGCGTGGATCGAGCCGCTCGCGCACCTCGACCTGCCGCGCGTCGGCGTGCACGGCAACCACGACGAGCCCGGGCTGCTGCGCGAGGTCGACGTGCGGGACCTGCACGGCAAGCGCACGTCGCTGGGCGGGATGACGTTCCCCGGCTTCGAGGGCTGCGTGCGCTACGGCGCGGGCGGTCCGTACCACTACACGCAGCGCGAGGCGAGCAAGCTCGCGCGGCGGCTCCCGGCCGCCGACGTGCTGCTCTCCCACTGCCCGCCGCTCGGCATCAACGACGACCCCGACGATCCGGCGCACGTGGGCTTCGAGGGCCTGCTCGACTGGGTCCGCCGCCACCGCCCGCGCCACCTGCTCCACGGGCACACGCATCCGCTTGGTGGGCACGTGATGAGCCGCTTCGAGGACACGCGCGTGCACTGGATCTCGGGCGCGCGGCTCGTGCGGCTCGACTGACGCTCGGGCGGCCGGTCGTCTCATTCGTCCAAGACGCGCCGCCTGCGCACGGCGTAGCGTGGCGGTCATGAGCGGACACCCCACCTTCTTCGAGCTCGGCGTCGCGGACGCCGATCGCGCCCGCGCGTTCTACACCGGCCTGTTCGGCTGGCGGATGGAACCCGGTCCGTCCGGCAGCGGCTACGCGATCGACACGGGCGGCGTCGCCGGCGGGCTGCATCCCGGCGATCCCGAGGCGACGCCGTACGTCTTCTTCGGTGTCGAGGACATGGACGCGGCGGTCGCGCGCGTGCTCGAGCTCGGCGGCAGCGTCGAGGACGCCGACGTCGAGGGCGACGCGTCGTCGGTCGCGCGCTTCGGCCGCTTCAAGCTCTGCCGCGACGACCAGCGGTCGCCGTTCGGGCTGCACCAGCCGCCCGCCTAGGGCCCCTAGGACGCGGGTCCGTCCGCGCGCAGGTCCCAGCGCGGCAGGTCGGCGATCGCCGCCTGGTAGCGCCGCCGGTGCGTCGGGCGGATGAAGACGAACCAGGCGATGATCGCCACGGGCATGAGGAAGAACACGCCGACGACGTTGCCCGTGAGCGTGAACACGATCGCCAGCGCGGCGACCGCGACGCCGAGCGCGATCGGGAGCGCGCGGAAGCGCCGCTGGAGGCTGCGGATCGCCGCGTACTCGTCCACCGGGATGTTGCTGGAGTCGTAGGCGCGGCCGCACGCGGGGCAGGTCCAGCGCTCGCCGTAGAACAGCTCGTGGCGCTCCCCGCACTCGCACGTCACGGTGATCGGCGGGCCCTTGGTGACCGCGCCGGGCGTCTCGGAGCCCATGCGCAGCCGCGCGCTGCGGCGTGGCGCGGCGTCGGATGCGGGGCGGTTCCTGCCGCGGCGTCCCATGTCACGATCGTAACCCACGCCGCTCAACCGCGAACGCCGATCGGCCGATGACCGTGCGATGGTCACCGCGCTCCGGCTGCTCGCCATCGCCCTGTTCGGCCTCGTCGTCGTCGGCGCCGTCCTCGGGGTCGTGATCGGCGACGCGGAGGGGGACGGCCGGCTGACGACCTCGGACGGCGACACGGTCGTCGTCACCGACGCGGCGCGCGCCGGCACCCTCACGTTCGACCCGAGCGTCACGGCCGGCGACCGCGAGTGGATCCTCCAGGCGATCGCGCGGGCGCGGCCCGAGGCCGCGCGGCTGATCGCGGAGGTCGACGGCCTCGTGGTCGTCCGCACGTTCGCGGCCGGCGGCACGACGCTCGGCGTCGCGCAGGGCCACGAGCGCGGCTTCACGGTCGACCTCAACGTCGCGTACCTCAACGGCGAGCGCGCCCTCGACCGCGCGTCCGTCGTGCTCCACGAGCTCGGCCACGTGGTCGACTTCGCGCTCGTCCCCGCGGCGCTCGACGCGCGGCTCGACGCCCAGATCCCGCACGGCGGGCCGTGCGGCGCGGCGATCGACTGCGAGCTTCCGGAGGAGCGCTTCGCCGACACGTTCGCGAAGTGGGCGCTCAACGGCGCGGTCTCCGAGGTCGGCGCAGGCTACGGCATCCCGATGCCGGCCTCGATCGAGGACTGGGGCGCCCCGCTCGCCGCGTTGTCGCTCGGGCTCCCCACCTGAGCGTCGTGTCCTGCGCGTAGGCTGCGCAGGTGCGCAACCTCGAAGCCGAACGGTTCGTGCGGGAGGTGTGGGCGGCCTTTCAGCGGGACGGCATCGACGGGGTGTTGGCGCTCGCCGCCGACGACGCGCGCTGGGCGCCGCATTCGGGGCGCAACCGCCGCTTCCGCACCACGGCCGAGTATCGCGCGTGGCACGAGCAGCTCACCGAGGCCGGCGAGCGCGTGGAGGCGACCGGCGCGGGACTCTGGTCCCACGACGACATCGTCGTGGTCCGCGGCCGGATGCGGATCCGCCAGCACGGCGGGCTGCTGGAGGACACCCGGATGTACTGGCTGTTCGTGGTGTGCGACGCACGGCTGACCTGGATGGCCTCCTCGCCCGATCTCGCCGGCCTGCTGCGTGAGGCCGGCCGCGACGACCCGGTGCTGGCCCGCGAGGCGTTCATCGCCCTGCATCGCGACGCGGGCCTGGAGCCGGGGGAGGGCTGAGCCGCCGTCAGCCGGCGCGCTCGACGATCGCGACGACGCCCTGGCCGCCGGCCGCGCAGATCGAGATAAGCGCGCGCCCCGACCCGCGCTCCGCCAGCAGCTTCGCCGCCGTGGCGAGGATGCGGGCGCCGGTGGCCGCGAACGGGTGGCCGACCGCCAGCGAGGAGCCCGTGACGTTCAGCTTGTCGCGGTCGATCGACCCCAGCGGGCCATCCAGGCCGAGCTGCTCCCGGCAGTAGTCGGCGTCCTCCCAGGCCGCGAGCGTCGTCAGCACCTGGCCGGCGAACGCCTCGTGGATCTCGTAGAGGTCGAAGTCGCCGAGGCCGAGCCCCGCGCGCTCGAGCAGGCGAGGCACCGCGTGGACGGGCGCCATGAGCAATCCCTCGTCCCCATGGACGTAGTCGACGGCGGCCTCTTCGGCGAGCGTCAGGTGGGCGAGCGCCGGCAGCCCGCGCTCCGCCGCCCATTCGTCCGAGGCGAGCAGGACGGTGGCGGCGCCGTCGGTCAGCGGCGTGGAGTTCCCGGCGGTCATCGTCGCGTCCGCGCGGTTCCTCCCGAACACCGGCGCGAGCTTCGCGAGCTGCTCGACCGTCGAGTCCGGGCGCAGGTTCTGGTCGCGCGCGAGCCCCAGGTACGGCGTGACGAGGTCGTCGAAGAACCCGCGCTCGTATGCGGCGGCGGCGCGTTGGTGGCTGGCGGCGGCGAGCTCGTCCTGCGCCTCGCGCCCGATGCTCCAGCGCGCGGTCGTGCGCGCCTGGTGCTCGCCCATCGAGAGGCCGGTCCGCGGCTCGGCGTTGCGGGGGATGTCGGGCACGATCTGGCCCGGCCGCAGGTGCCCGAGCAGCTTCACGCGCTCGACCGCGCTCCTGGCCTGGTTCGCACGCATCAGCACGCGCCGCAGGTCCTCGTTGAGCCCGACCGGCGCGTCGCTGGTGGTATCGACGCCGCCGGCGATCCCCGCGTCGATCTGGCCGAGCGCGATCTTGTGGCCGACCGCGAGCGCCGCCTGCAGGCCGGTGTCGCACGCCTGCTGGACGTCGTGCGCCGGCGTGGCGTGGTCGAGCGTCGACCCGAGCACGCACTCGCGCGTCAGGTTGAAGTCGCGGCTGTGCTTGAGCACGGCGCCGGCGACGACGTCGCCGAGCCGGTCGCCCTGGAGGCCGAAGCGGGCGACGAGCCCGTCGAGCGTGGCGGTGAGCATGTCCTGGTTGGACGCCTCGGCGTACGCGCCGCCGGAGCGGGCGAACGGGATGCGGTTGCCGCCGAGGATCGCGACCGGACGGGTCTGTGCCACGTGGCGCACTCTTGCATACGCCGGCGTTCATCTGTGCCGTACCCGGGTAACGTCCCGCTCATGTCCGACCGCTACCAGCAGTTCGCCGATTCGCGACCGGGCCGCCTCGTCGTCCGCCGGCTGGGCCTCCCGGACCCCGTCCCGTTGCGCCGCCACGAGCCTGGGCAGCCGGTGCTGGAGGCGCCCGCGCTGCTCGCCGCCGCGCCCGGCGGCCGGCTCGCCGGGCCCGCGGCGCGCGTGCTGGCGGCGATCGGCGCCGCCGCCTGGGTCGACGACGAGCACGCCCGCGCGGCCGCCAAGGCCGCC
>DATHJG010000897.1:0-2704 GCA_035489875.1 Solirubrobacteraceae bacterium
TCCGGGGGCGCGACGAGCAGGTAAGCGGTCTCCGAGTTCACCGCTGTCGTGTGCGCCTGAAGCGACCCAGCATCGAGCCCGTTGTCCTGCCAGATCGACCACGCGTCCTCGTCAGCCTCCTCCGCGTCACCGAACCGAAACCCGTTGATCGCCATCCGCTCAACCGCGGCGTCGACCACGAGCGCGCACCAGTTCGTCGCGAACGGCCCGAAGATGTCGCCGAACGCCTCGCGGAACTTCGACGTGGCGAACAGCAGCCGGTGGTCACCGGCGCGGTACCGCTCGTACAGGTCTATGCGTGGCAGGCGATTATTGAGCCGCTCCTCAAGGAGGGCGAGCCACTGCTCAGGTGAGCGCGTCGGCACAGAGGCCCCCTCGCATCGAAGATCTAGACGAACGCGACAGCGCGGCCGCGACGGCGCATGTTCAGCCGGCCGGCGGCGAGCGCCCGCAACGCGGCGTCCCAAGAGAGCACCGCGCACATCGCGAGATCGATCACGAGCGGGCTGTCGCGACGCTCCTTGTGGATGACATACAGCTGGTCGCCGTTCTCGGCGTAGTGCGGGACGTACTCCCGGTGCGCGTTGCCGAGGTGCCGCAGGAACGCCTCATCGCCGTCGAACGTGACCTCGCCCGCGTCGATCGCCTGATCGTAGGCGCGGACCTCGAGCCCCATCTTCCTCGGCTGGTTCGTGTAGTGCTCGTAGACGATCTTGCCGTCCCGCGTCGAGCGGTTGTGCTTCCCCGCCCACGAGCCGACCGTCTCGTCCCACCACTCCGGGTCGCAGTTCATCCACGCGACCACGTACTGATCGAAGAGGTCATCGACCAGCGCGTCAACCTCGCTGCGCGGCACCTCCCACTCCGGGTCGGCATCCGCGGGGCGCTCCCACACACCGGCCATCCACTGCCAGCCAGTCGCGAGCTCCGTCGCGACGATCCCGGTCGCGTCCCGCCGGCGAGACCCGTCGAACCCGAGAGTGATGATCGACCCCGGGTCCGGAGGGCGCGCGTCGACCAGCTTGGACTGGATGAGGTCGACGTCGAATGCGCGGCCGGCGCCGCGCATCGTCCAGTTCAGGTACGTGCGGCACAGGTACGCCCGGTCGGCCTTCGGCGACTTGAACATCGCCACGATCGTGCGGAAGTCCCGCCACGAAGCAGCCGACCCGGCCGCCTCGGCGAGCGCGACGGTTAGCAACTCCTCAAGCCGGCGATCCTCCTCCGGCGACAGCCGCCCGACCTTCTTGAGAAGACCCTCCAGCTCGCGCGGACGCTTCGCGTGCCGGGAGAAGAAGAACAGGGTCGGGTCGGAGGCCTTCCCGGCGTGGATGAGCTGCGCGGTTTCGTAGGAGTCCTGGTGGACGCTCTTCTCACCGGGGTCGTGCCGCGTGGACGTGTCGAGCGTGTACGCGTCAGCCGCGATCCGCTTCGGGATGTTCGCCAGCATCGTCGTTCGCGCCTTCTTGAGCTGCGGCGAGAACATGCGGTGCGGCTCGTCGAACCATTGGCACGTCGTGCGAGCACCGTCACGAGCGTTCGGGGAGCCGGCGACGGGAACGCACCGGCCGGTGCCGTCCGCGCGCAGGATGCGCTCGAGGTTGATATCGAAGTCGTCCGCGATCCGCGACTCGGTCAGGATCGCGTACAACGCGCCGTAGCCCAGCTCCTCCGTCTGCTCCTCCGTGTACGTGACGAGCGGGATGTACGGGTCGCGCACGGGCCCGCCGACCGGGACGGTCTCACCGCGCTCCACGGTCCAGCCGACGCACCGCACGGGCCCGTGATGGTGCAGCTCGGGCGCGACGATCCATGCGCCGAGCTCCGTCTTCGCGGTGCCCTTCGGCAGCTCGATCGTGCACTGCTTGAACCGCCGGCGCCCTGCGAGCTCGTGCCCCTGCGGGAAGACTTGGTAGATGCGGTGGATCAGCGCGCGTTTGTCGGCGTCCAGCACGGCGGGGTCGCCGCGGAGGTCGCCGGGACCGAAGACGAGGTTGGTCTCGATGAAGTCGCAGACCCACGGGCCGAGACTCGGCCACTCCTCCTCGTCGGGGAGCGGCGGGACGATCAGCGTCGCCACGGCCTACGCCAGGGCAGCGAGGACGGTCCCGCTGCTCGTCCGACGAGTCCGCGCTGCGTCCGTAGCCGGCGCCGCCGTCTCCGGATCGCTTTTGCCGGTGCCCTGCTGAAGCTCCCACTGCAACCGCCGCCGAGACGCCGGGCTGATACCGAGACGATCCTCGAGCTCCCGCAGCTCCTTCGCGGCCGCGGCGTCCGCGCCGCCGAACGCGAAATCCACGGAGAGCTTGAGCAGGAACTCGCGGTCGCCCTCCTCCAACTCGTCGTTGTCGGCGATCCGCTTCAACGTCTTGACGAGACCCTTGCGCTGCGCGCTCGCGACGACCGCGGCGTGCAGCATCGCGGCGCGGTACAGCGGCATCTTGTCCGCCGCCGCCCACATCCCGCCGAGCTCGCTCCAGACGGTGGACCAGTAGCGCTTGGCCTCCGGCGGGTCGTCCTTCGCTCCCGGCCATGCCGGTGCGCGCTTGCCCTCGACCGGCTTCCAGTCCGCCTGGCCCTTGTTCCGGCGCGTTCGAGCGCCCGGAGGCTTGTTCTGCGCGGGCATCAGAGGCCACCGAGCATGTACGCATCGCCGGCAGCGGCCAGGAGAGGCCTAGGCGAACCGTACAGATAGGGAACGACC
>DATHJG010000898.1:0-7398 GCA_035489875.1 Solirubrobacteraceae bacterium
TCGATCCGCTGCGCGGCATCCGCATCGCGGTCCAGCGCTCCGACGACGGCCGCGCCGCGTGGCACCCGGAGCAGCGGATCGGCGCGGAGGACGCGCTCTGGGCGACGACCGTCAACCCGGCGTGGCTGGCGCGCGACGAGCATCGCCGCGGCCGATTGGCGCCGGACCACCTCGCCGACCTCGTCGTGCTCGACCGCGACCCGGTGACGTGTCCGCCCGACGAGCTCGAGCACGTGCATGTCGTCGCGACGATGGTCGACGGCGCGTGGGTGCACAACCCGCCGCCCTGGGACTGACCGTGGCCGGCCTCGAAGGAGACGTGCGCCGGGAGCTCGGCCGCCACGTGCGGGAGCTGCGGCAGGGCAAGCGGCTGACGCTCGCGCAGCTCGCCGCGTCGGCGGGCATCTCCACCTCGGCGCTGAGCCAGATCGAACGCGGCGTGATCGAGCCGTCGCTCGGGACGCTCTGGCAGCTCAACGACGTCCTCGGGTCCTCGCTGTTCGACTTCTTCAACCGCCCGCAGCGCGAGCGGGTGCAGGTGTGCCGCAGCGACGAGCGGAACGTCGTGCAGCTCGACGGCTGCTCGTACCAGACGCTCGTCCAGGCGTCGCGCCGCCGGCTGGACCTGTTCATCCTCACGCTCGAGCCGGGCGACGAGCCGGTCCGCGCGCCGATCGCCCACTACGGCGAGGAGTGCGGGCTCGTGACCGCCGGGCGGCTGGAGGTGCACGTCCGCGACGAGCGGCACATGCTCGAGGAGGGCGACAGCATCTGGTTCGACAGCACGCTGCCGCACACGTTCCGCGCGGCGGGGGGCACGACTTGCACGAGCATCTGGACCAACACGCTCCCCGAGCGCGCCGGGATCCCCGGCGGCCGCCTCGCCTCCTGACGATCGGTTGCCGAGCCGCGCCGACGGCCTATCACCCCCGTGTGCGGTGGCGCGGCTCCCACCGGACCTGCACGATGTCGAACGAATCGGCGCCCGCCGAGCGCGGCGGATCACCCGCAGACGTTCGAGGCGTGCGCGCTACGACGACGGGGTCGCGCCGCCCCCGTGTCCTACGGTCATCGGGGTGACTGGCAACGCGCCGGTATCCCGCATTTTGCGGTTTTCTGAGGGCGACGGCTTAACGCTCAGTTGATCGCCGCGGGGCTCGGTGTATAACCCGGGGCTCCGGCTCCAGCGCTCTTTCTGAGAAGCGCTGGGACCACTCTCTCAACGCGGGGACGAGACGGGCTCCGAGGTCGGCGGGCCCGAGACGGACCGCCACAGCCCAATTTTCCCCCCGAGGGAGGCGGCTCCGTGGCGCGGCGGGTGCGCGGGGATCGTCTCCGGTCTAGAGGTGAGCGTCAATGCGCAACGTGCGCCGCGGTTCCACCACCATCAGCGTCGCCCACTGGTACGGCGGCGGCTGGGACTTCGAGCTGCCGCCCATCCCCTCCGACGAGCACTGGCGCTCGCCGCCCGACATCGAGTCCGAGCTGCGCGAGCGCCTCTACGGCGTTCCCGGGCGGCACGCCGCCGGGGAGCGCCTCGACCGGGTCGCCCGGCATGCCTGAGGCACGGCGGCGGCCGTCCGCGCACGACGAGCGAAGGGAGCCGTGACGGCCGTGACCGGGCTCCCCGCCAAGGCCAGGGACAGGAGCCCGTGGCTCCCGCGCGCGCTCGAGCACCAGCTCGTGCTGGCGGCCAAGGACGGCGACCACGACGCGCGCGACGCGCTCGTCGACGCGTTCATGCCGCTGGTCGCGAGCGTCGCGCGGCTCTACCGCGGCTCGGCCGCCGTCAACCGTCAGGAGCTGATGCAGGAGGGAGTCGTCGGCCTGCTGCGCGCGCTCGAGCGCTACGACACGACGCTGGACACGCCGTTCTGGGCCTACGCTTCGTGGTGGGTCCGGCAGGCGATGCAGCAGCTCGTGTCACAGCTCACGCGTCCCGTGGTGCTCTCCGACCGTGCGATCCGCCAGCTCACCCGACTCAGGGAGGCCCGCCGCGAGCACCTCCGGGCGCACGGGCGCGAGCCGACCTGCGACCAGCTCGCCGCGACGACGAGCCTCGGACACTCCCAGGTCGCGGACCTGATCGTGGCCGAGCGCAGCTCGCGCACGCTCGACGAGCCGCTGCGCAGCGAGGAGGGAGCCGGCGCAACGCTCGGCGACCTGATAGCCGACCCGCACGCGGAGGACGCGTACGAGCGGGTGCCCGAGCGTCTCGCGGTCGAGGCGCTTCCGCAGCTCCTGCGGGAGTTGAGCGAGCGGGAACAGAGGATCCTGAGCGCGCGCTTCGGGCTCCAGGGACCCGAGCGGACGCTGCGCGACATCGCCGGCGAGCTGGGCGTGAGCCCCGAACGCGTGCGCCAGATCGAGCAGCGCGCGCTCGCGAAGCTCCGCACCGTCGTGGATGAGGCGGCCGACCGGCGCATCTGCACGTGACGCACGCCGGCATCACGCTCTTCCGAAGGATGTCGCGACACCGTCTCGCAGAAGCTCTGCCGCGTAGGTCGCGACGCCGCAGCTCCTGCGGCACTACGGGATCGATGCGGGGGCGATCGACGACGGCACGGAGCTGCTGACCTCGCTCGAGGGCGACGTGCTGCTCCTCGACGTGTCCAAGCGACCGGACCTGGGCGCGGCGCGGAGCGACGTGCGCCGGGTCGATCTCCCGTCGTACACGTCGGCGCCCAACTCCCTGGTGACGGAGGACGCGCTGCGCCGGCACGGCTGGGTCCGAGCCCGGGCCGGCTGGCTGGTGGAGGCGCCGAAGCCGCTGACCCCGGAGCAGATCGCCGCCGCTCGGACCGCCGCGGCCCGTGCGGGCCTGACCATCGAAGCCCGCTCCACACAGGACGACCTCGCCGCCGTGCGGACCGTTGCGACAACGGTCGGAGCCCTGTTGGCGCTGGCGATCGTGGCGATGACGATCGGCCTCATCCGCGGCGAGGCGGTCCGCGACCTGCGCACGCTCACCGCCACCGGCGCCGCCGCCCGCACCCGGCGCGCCCTGACCGCCGGCACAGCCGGTGCGCTCGCGCTGCTCGGCGTGGCGCAGGGGACCGTCGGCGCCTACCTCGCGCTGCTGGCCGGCTACCACGCCGACCTCGCCAAGCTCGCCCCGCCGCCCGTCGCCCAGCTGCTGCTGCTCGCGGTCGGGTTGCCCGTGCTGGCGACGGTCGCCGGCTGGCTGCTCGCCGGCCGCGAACCCCGGACGTTCGCCCGCCAGGCACTGGACTGACGGACCGGGGCCTCACGGCGGACGCCACGCGCTGCACGGATCCGCTGCGCACGTCGCCGACGGCGAACACGCCGGGGCGGCTGGTCTCGAGCAGCATCCGCTCGCGTCCGTCCACCGCCGCGCCGGGACCGGTCACGACGAAGCCGCCCGCACCGAGCAGCAGCTCACGGCTGAGGCCCCTCCAGACCGCTCGCCGACTCGCCGATCCCACCCGTCGGCGAGCGGTCCGCTCGCGCGCGTGCAAGGGCGTGCGGGAGACTCATACGAATCGTGCGAGGCCGGGTCACACGCACATGGGCGACGATGCTCCCCATGACGACCCCCAGTCAGCAGCACCGACCCGTGAACGGCCACCAGCACAGGCCCGTGAACGGGCGACTGAACCAGGAGATCGCCAACGCGGTCGTGCGGGGGCATAAGCGCTTCCTCGGGCGCGGGCCGACGAGAGCACAGGCGTTCTTCCGCCACAACATCGTCGTCGTCGTGATGGATGCCTCCCTCTCCGAGGCCGAGCGCAGCCTCGCCCGCCACGGCTCAGGCGACGCCGTGCTCGAGATGCGCCACCGGTTCGAGGAGATGATGCGATCGGAGCTCGTGCAGGCGGTCGAGAATCTGACCGGTTGCAAGGTCGAGGCGTTCATGACCAGTCATCACATCGACCCCGACCTGGCGGCCGAGCTGTTCGTGCTCGACCGGCCCGTGCCGGCTGAGCCGAGTCCCCCCGTCCCGGACTCATAGCCCCGGCGGTGGATCCGGCCTCCCTGGCCCAGGGGCGCGCCGGAGGTCCCTCAGCGAGCCTGACCGCCGCGGGCGAGCTCGAGCACGACGTCGAGGTCGCCGTCGACCTGGACGTCGGTCAGCGCCACGCTGTCGGCGACGCGCTCGAACAGGAGGTCGACGCCGGCGTCCCCGACCCGCAACCCGTGCACCGCGAGGCGCCCGACCTGGCGCGGCAGCGTCGGCCGCCGGATCCGCAGCACGCGGTCGAGCCCGTCCGGCGCGAGCCCCAGACCGGCGACGAGCAGGCACGGCAGCGTGCCGGCGGCCCACGCCTGCGGACTGCACGCGACCGGGTACGGCACGGGGTCCTCGTAGTCGGCCCGCGGGAAGCCGGCGAACAGCTCGGGCAGGCGGTGGTCGCCGAAGCGTGAAGCCGCGTCGAGCAGGCCGTCGAAGATGCGCAGGAACGCCGCGTCGTGCCCGTACTTGCGCAGCCCCACGGCGACGAGCGCGTTGTCGTGCGGCCAGATCGTCCCGGTGTGGTACCCGACCGGGTTGAACGCGCGCTCGCGCGCGCCGAGCGTCCGCACGCCCCAGCCCGAGTACGCGCCGTCGCCCATGAGCGCCTCGCGGATGGCGACGGCGCGCTCGGGCGTGACCGCCTCCGCCCACAGCAGGTGCCCCTGGTTGGACGCCAGCGCCCGGCTGGGCCGCTTGTCGGCGTCCATCGCCATCGAGTAGAAGCCGAGGTCAGGCAGCCAGAACCGCTCCAGCGCGCCGGCGCGCCGCTCGGCGTCGGCCCGCAGCTCCCCCGCGCGCGCCGCGTCGCCGTCGAGCTCGACGAGCCGGGCCATGCCGCGCTTGGCGGCGATCGCGTAGCCCTGCGCCTCGACGAGCGCGATCGGCGAGCGCAGCGGGACGCCGTGCTCGTCCACGATCCCGTCCCAGGAGTCCTTCCAGCCCTGGTTGACGAGCCCCCCGGGCGACCGCTTGTGATACTCGAGCAGCCCGTCGCCGTCGAGGTCCCCGAGCTCGTCGATCCACCGCAGCGCGGCATCGACCTGCGGTCGGAGCTCGCGGAAGAGGTCGAGCGAGCCGGTCCAGTCGGCGTGCTCGCACAGCAGGCAGAGGAACAGCGGCGTGGCGTCGACCGTCCCGTAGTAGCGCGCGAGCGGCGTCAGCCCCGCGGTGGCCAGCTCGCCGAGGCGCAGCTCGTGCAGCACCTTGCCGGGCTCCTCGTCGCGCTCGGGATCGAGCCGCGAGCCGAGCCGGCCGGCGAGCAGCCGCAGCGTCTCCGTCGCCATCGCGGGGTCGAAGGCGAGGAGCTGCAGCGCGGTGACGATGCTGTCGCGCCCGAACAGCGTCGCGTACCACGGCACGCCGGCCGCGTAGTAGCGGTGGCCGTCGAGGTCGGAGGTCAGCAGGCGCAGGTCCAGCAGCGAGCGGCGCAGGACGCGCTCGACGAGCTCGTCGTCGACCGCCACGCGCGGGCGATCCGCCAGCCAGGCGTCGGCCTCGGCGCCCGCGAGCGACAGCGACGCGCGGCCGTCCGACCGCCCGGCGCCGGCGCCCGCGATCGGGGGACGGCCGCTCGGCTCGGCGAACGCGAAGTCGACGTCCAGCGTCAGCTCGCCGCCCGGCTCGAGCGCCACCGGCACGCGCAGCCGTCCGTCGGCGGACGCGACGGCGCCCGGACAGGCGATCGCGGTCGAGCGCTCGCGGCCGTCGAGGCCGACCGCCGCGAACGTGAGCGTGTCGCCGTCGGCGCTCCGGCGCACGTCGCGCGCCGTCGGGCTCACCATCCCGCGCACCTCGAGCATCGGGCGCAGGTCAGCGTCCAAGCGCAGCTCCAGCTCGAGCTCGACGGGCTCGCGGGCATGGGAGTGCACGGTGATCCGGTCGGCCATGGCGACGGGCAGCATCCGGCGCTCGACGCGCACGCGCAGCGACTGCAACGGCAGCTCGCGGCCGTCCGCGAGCGTCAGGTCGGGGTTCGTGAGCTCGAACACCGCCGCGGTGCCGGCGGCGTCGGAGGCGGTCAGCAGCCGCGGCGCCTGCCCGCCGAGGCGCAGCTCGTAGCCGCTCAGGTGCCGGCAGTCGTCGAGGTAGGCGCCGAGCGGATGGCCGGTCGCCAGCGGCAGGCGGCCGTCCCGCAGCGCGACGCAGAACGCGTTCCCCGCCTTGACGACCGTCGTCTCCGCCAGGTTGACCAGCTCGGCCATGCGCCTACGGTGACACGGCTGGCGCCGCTCCGCGCGTCGCGTCAAGCTGTCCGAGCGGCCTAGTGGACGACGGATGCCCCGTGACATCGACATCTCCTGTATGAGCCCGGACCGATTCCGGTCGGTCCTCCCCCAGCCGCGGCTCGAGGAGTTCGAGCGCGGCATCGAGCAAGCGCGGCGAGCAGGTCGCGCACGGTCATCTGGCGTTGCCACGTCGGGCTCGACCGGCCGAACGACTTCGCCCGCGAGGCGTGGGCGTTCCTGCGCCCGTGCATCGAGCAGGCCGACGCGTACGGTGTGAGCCGGCGCTTGCCGACGGCGCCGACTCGCCGACGGGATGCGCGACTTGGCCGGCCGGGCGTCCGGCCTACTCCCCCGGACGACCTGAAAGCGCACGAGGGAGCCAACGCGATGGATGTGGGTCCGCTTGTCCTGCTCGACCGGGCCGGAGCGAGGCCGGCCGGCGCGTAGATGTCGGCCACCGCCACCCGCTACGCGCTACGCGTGGTGCGGCGACCCGGCACCGCGCGGGCAGTCGAGATCGAGGCGCTCGCGCGCGAGTCCGGGCTCCACCCCGACGCGGTGCGGCGGTTCATCCGGCTCGGGCTGCTCGACCCGCCGCCGTTCCCGCGCGACGCCGCCGCGCGGCTGGCGCGCGCCCGCCGGCTGCGCCGGGACCTCGGGCTGAACTACGCGGGCGCGGTGCTGGTCTGCGAGCTGCTCGCGCGGATCGAGGAGCTGGAGTCGCGCAGGCCGTGAGCTCCGTCGCCGCCGGCCGGGTGGCCGGCGGCGTACGGCCCGTCGTGCCGACGCGAAAGCCCTCAGACGCGCCGGCTGCGCTGGTCGGCGCCGGGCCCGCCGTACGGGTAGTCGGCCGGAGCGGGATCGCTCGCTGCGTCCAGTCGCGCGGTCTCGTCCTGACCGAGGTGCAGGGCTCCGGCGCCGAGGTTGTCCCGGAGTTGCTCGACGGTGCGGGCGCCGAGGATCACCGAGGTCACCATCGGCCGGTCGAGCAGCCACGCGAGCGCCACCTGCGCCATGCTGACCCCGCGCGAGGAGGCAACCGACTCGACCGCGTCGACCACGTCCCACGTGCGCTGGACGCCGCTGCGGCGATCGTAGGCCTCGACGCCGCGCTCGGGGTTCTCGCCCAGCCTCGTGGCGCCGGTCGGACGCGCGTCCTTCGTGTACTTGCCGGTCAGCCACCCTCCGCCCAGCGGA
>DATHJG010000899.1:0-5322 GCA_035489875.1 Solirubrobacteraceae bacterium
CCGCCCCTGGGCTCAACGTGCGCTCGGGCGGGCGACACGCGCTCAAGTTTCCCCCCGCGCGTCCGATATACGAACGGACGCGCGATCCCCTGTAAATCTCAACTCCGGTTTGGAGGACCCCTATGGCCGTTGAACTGTCCAACCAGGATTGCCTGACTCGCGTGCGCGAGCTGGGCTACGCCGTGAACCTGCCGACCACGGACCCGCACGGGATGCTCCTGCGCGACCTCTCGAACGAGGAGCTTCGCGAACGGGCGGGGTGGTGCATGCTGCCCGCGTACCACGATGCGATCCGCGCCGAGCGCGCCAGGCGCGCGAGCGGCCGGACCGTCACGGTGGATCGAGCGGTGCGCATCGCGCGCCTCGCCGCCGTGTACGCCGTCGAGGCGATGGCCAAGCGTGGCGGACACGTGGACGGCGCCGATGTCTGCCGCCTCGCCGACCTCGCGCGAGACGCCGTGGACAGCGACGACAAGCTGCGCCTCGTGGACGTGCGAACGGACGACCCGACCGTCATCCAGCTCCCCGCGCGAGACGCGGGCCTCATGTCCACGACGGACGGCCTGCTCCCCGGGCGGCACGGTGATGCCGCGTGAAGGGCCAACTCGAACTGGACACGGGCGCCGTATCTGTCGGCGCCGCGTTCGCTGCGCGCATGGACGCGGCGGTCGTGAACGAGATCGCGGGCTTCGAGCTGGAGCTGTCGTTCGCGAAGGTGCGCGAGGAGCTAGGTCCGGACTCTCGTCCGGGCTTGACGCTCAACGTCACGCTCACGCCCACCCAGATGCGCGGCCTCGGTCTGTTGCTGCTCATCAAGACCGGCGCGCCCGCGTTCAACGAACGGGAGTGGCGCGACATTGCGAACGCGCTCCGAAACGAGGCCGTGCGCCCCGGAGGTCTTCCGACCTCCGAAGACACCTGGTCGAGGAAGCTCCTCGCCTACGTGCAGCGCATCGAGGAGGCGTACTCCTGATGGGCGAACCGAACCGCCACCAGCGGAGCTTCGTGCTCGAACCGCCGGGCGTGCTCGTGCCCACCTCGCGCCCCGGCGTCTTCATCGAGGTCTCGTTGCTGTCGTGGCTCATGTGCGAGCTGGGCTACGTGTACGTCGAGCGCGGTCCGTACGTCGGGATGCACGTCGCGGACCTGTAGCGGTCCGAAACACACGCTTCAACCCATCTCCCGTTTGGAGGTGATCGCATGGGCCTCAAGTGGGGTCTGTAGCCCGAACGGCGTCCGGCTTCGGTCGGGCGCCGATATGCGTCCAGTGCGTGCGCTCCGTCACGGCGTCGAGAGGGGTCCCGGCCCCGCGACGTTGAGCGTGCGTTCTGGGCGCATATCGGCGTAACCGTTCTGTCCCTATCTTCGGACGGTAGTTTCGAGTTGGACCGTCCCCTAGACTCGTGTCCGCACCGGCCTCTGCGCAGAGAGCGGCCGTAGTAGGCAACGCTCTGTTGCGCTATGTCGAATCGAACCGCACCGCGCATGCTGGTGTGGCCACGGGCGAACGTTGGACCCTTATAATGCAAACTTCGGACCCCTGTTTGGAGGTACGCTCATGCTTCTGCCCGCCGAAATGGCGCTCACGATTCGTTCCGAGTTCCCGCGTATTGCGCGCGAATTGAACGACGAAAGCCTCTCCCGCTCGCTCGTGCGCCTGGCCGAACTGAACCTGTTCACCCTGGTGAGCTTCGCCCCGCGCGCCGTCACGCTCAAGATCAGCGGGTGGGAGGCGTTCGAGGTGAGCGTCGGGCACGCCGAGCACGAAGACCCCGCGTGGTCTCTCGGCCGCTGCCTCATGCTCCTCGCCGAGCGCGCGAACGACCCGCGCCTGGCGCACCTTCAGCCATGCGGGATCGGCGACCGGCGCGGCTGGCAGATGGGCGAATCGTTCTTCCCGTGGAACGTCACGTGAAGCCGTCGCAGCGCTACAGGCTGAACCGCCTCGCGGACACGCTGGTCACGCCCGAACGATTCGAGCGCGGCGACTGGCCGTCCGGGCTCGCTTGGCCTCATCGCGATCCCGAACGTCGCGCGTCCGACCTGCGACGCACAATCGCAGCATGCAACTTCTGGTCCATCCCATCCACCCGCTCACCCCTGGAGAGAGAATGAGCACCACGAAGTCCGAGGAGCGCGTCACTCGACGCGCGAACGGGAATCCGAACATCCGGACGACCAACGACATCATGCAGCTCTACGCGGAGCGCATCGAGGCGTCCCCCCGCGCCCTGAAGCTCGGCCTCGTCTGCACGAGCGAGATGAAGGACTCGATCTCGTTCAACCGCGACACGCTCACGCACTACGGGCACTTCCCGCTCGCCCGGATCATCCGGAGCACCCCGAACGGGCGCGCGAAGCTCGTCCTCCTCAACGGTGACAGCTACGCCGGGGCGGGCGGCTACGGTCCGTCCACCTCCTCGCGCCAGTCCGAGATCCGCAGCATCGTCAAGACCACGGACGTGCCGTACATCATCCTGCCGTTCTCGACGCTGGACGCGGCGGGGATCGAGGAGTCGAGCGTCACGCCGGTCCACGTGCGTGATGACCGAACCACGTACCACGACGTGATCGTGTCCGAGCGCCCCGGCGAGTTCGTGAAGGTCGAGCACCCCGACGGGCTCACCGAGCCGCACGAGGTGGAGCGCCACGGCTACGTCCACACCGAAACCGGCGAGGTGCGCTCCGGCCACGCCGTCGGCGCGAGCGACGGCTACACGTGGCGCCCGTACACCGTCACCGAACAGCGTCAGGTCATGGTGAACGACGAGGGACGCGCGCACGTCGAGCACCACTCCAGTCGGCACGGCTGGGTGCGCGAGCCCGCCGAGCTACAGCCGGACGGCCGTTGGAAGTTCGTGGTCCAACGGCACTGGCTCGGCGACTCCCTGTTCAAGGGGCGCGTGACGGAGAACCGCACGCGCAAGCCGAACCCCGCCGAGCTTCGGCAGGCGGCCGACGCGGAGCGCACGCACGAGGCGTACGAGAAGGCACGCACCGCCTACTACGGGGTGTACGCCGACCTGTCCGACGACAAGCGCACCGAGCGCTGGTCCGAGGTCGAGCGCCTGGCGGTCGAGCGCACGAAGTTCCCCGACGGCTACTCCGGCGGTGTCATCGCCTATCGCGTCACACGCTGGGCGTACTTCCTCTCGTCGTTCGACTACAACGAGCCGCACGCCCCGTACTTCATGTGCGAGATGCCGCGCTCGTTCAAGGGCGAGACGGTGGACGAGGCGGTCGCCGCGCTCATGCCGGACGACGTGCTCTCGGCCATCGGCGCCGGTCTGGACGTGCTGCGTCAGGGTGACATCTTCGCCATCCCGACGGCCTACACCACGTCCGAACTGGAGTCCCGCGCCAAGGCGGCCAAGCGCACCCGCTATCAATGGGTGGACCAGCAGGGCGCGCCCGGCCAGCCGACGTACGCCCCCGGCCACAGCGTGCCGGTCGAGTCGCGCGAGACCATCCGCAGGTTCAAGGCGGAAGGCACGTGGGAGCCGAAGGGCGCGTGCGACATCCACGGGACGAACCACTCGGTGACGCATCTCATCGTCACCAAGGACGGCGAGTTCTTCGGCCGGGGTCGCATGTACCACACGCCCGGCGAGAGCTGGCGCAGGCCGGAGCACCGCGTGCTCGACCTCACCGGGCCGGACGGCGGGCAGGCGACGTGGTACCGGCTGGTGAAGAACACAGTCCCGCTCGCAAAGGGCCAGCGCGGCTCGCGCAGCTCGACGGTGTTCCAGTCCGGTCAGTCCCGGGCGTGGACGCTCGGGGGGATGGTGGACTAGGCCATGTCCAGGCTGCGGGCATCGAAGGGTGCCCGCAGCCTGTGCAACGTCCTACGAAAGGAATCACATTGACGTTCCAGGTCACCAAGCGCACCCTGGTGCGCAGCCTTGCCCTACTCGCCGTCGTCGCCGCCGCGTGCAGCGTCGCGTTCCTGGCTGGTCAGTCCACCAGGCTGACCGAGGCGACCGCCACCGAGCGCGTCACCACCACGGTGAAGGCCACCAGCGCCCGGCTGACCGCCGAGCACACCGACGAACTGAAGCGCGCGGCCAAGGCGGCGCACAGGCACGAGCAGACGCGCGTGCGCCGGACCAACCAGATGTGGCGAGGCCGCGTGTCGAAGATGAACCGCGAGCACAAGCGCGAGGTTGAGGAAGCCGCCGCCACCGGCTACTCGTCCGGTAGCGCGGCTGGCTACTCGTCCGGCAACGCTGCGGGCGTCGAGGAGGGCGTCGAGAAGGCATCCGACGAGCTGGTCTGCTCGGACGACAGCGACGTTGACCTCCCGGCCTGCTTCTTCTAGGCCCATGTCCACACTGCGCGCATCGAAGGGGTGCCCGCAGTGTGTGCAACGTCCTACAAACGAACTGGAGTCCTGAGATGCTGTACATGAACGAGTACGAGGTCGAGGAGGCGCGCGCACGGTACGCCTCCCATCCGGTCCTCGGTCCCGCCACGCGCACGCTGGCGAACCTCGTGGACTGGACGAACCGCAACAGCGACGGCTGGGCCTACTGGCCGAAGCCCGTGCGCGCGGCCGAACGGCTCCAGCAGCTCATCCAGGGCAAAGTCCCCGAGTCGCGCTGGGACACCGAGCGCGCCGACGCCACGCCCGAAGCGCTAAAGGCGGCGCTTCGCCCAGTCAAGGCGTTCCGCACGCGCCAGGGCGCCGACTTCACGCTGGAGCCCTGAGGGCCGATGACCACCCCCGCGCGTGTCGTCGCCGGACAGATGGGCTGCTTCCTCGACCCCCCCGGCTCGCCGCAGTACGAGTACGAGGTCATCGAAGGTCCGACGCGCAACCCGCGCTCGATCACGTCGCTCAACGGCGCGCTGAAGGACGAGCTGACCCCCGAGCACGTCAAGGCGCAGATCCGAGGACTGTTCGAGCGCGCGGACATCCGCTGCACCGAGGAGTGGCTGCGCGAGGTGTACGCCTACTTCCGCCGCTGCTACTCGCCCGACGGCGTGGACCGCAACGTCTCGATCTGCGTCATCGACTACTCACCGAACGGTCCGACGCGCGACCCGAACCACCACCTTGCCGTCATGCTCGTGCGTACGTGGTTCCCCGACCACGAGCCGCGCATGGACCTGATCTACGGACTGGAGTCCTGACATTGATCTGCACCGGAGCCCCCGCGCACTGCCAGTGCAACGGCGCCTGCCCGATGATCGCCGCGAAGCAACGCGGCGACACCATCACGCCGATGAACCAGCCGGCGCGCGACGCGATGGACAAGCAGGCGAGAAGTACGACGCCAGCGAATCGGCGGCCCTGGAGCGCTTCCTGCGCTCGACCGGGGG
>DATHJG010000900.1:0-2635 GCA_035489875.1 Solirubrobacteraceae bacterium
GCCCCGGGCTCACCACCATCGTCGAAGGGCTCCCCGCCGGGCTCGAGCTCGATCGCGAGGCGGTCAACGACGACATGGCTCGCCGCCAGCTCGGTCACGGGCGCGGCGGGCGCATGAAGATCGAGAAGGACTCGGCCGAGGTCACCGCCGGCGTCCGCCACGGGCGCACGCTCGGCGCGCCGGTCGCGCTGCAGGTGGTCAACCGCGACTACGCCAACTGGGAGGAGCGGATGAACCCG
The DNA here is from genome assembly GCA_035489875.1 of Solirubrobacteraceae bacterium. Lineage (GTDB taxonomy): Bacteria > Actinomycetota > Thermoleophilia > Solirubrobacterales > Solirubrobacteraceae > DASQMT01. Next base: position 240 of record DATHJG010000900.1, read on the forward strand.
TGGCCGGTCGAGGCCGACGTGCCCGAGGTGCACCTGCCGCGCCCGGGGCACGCGGATCTCGCCGGCGTGTGGAAGTTCGGCTTCACCGACGTGCGCAACGTGCTCGAGCGGGCGAGCGCGCGCGAGACCGCCGCGCGCGTCGCCGGCGGCGCGCTGGCCAAGGCGTTCCTGCGCGCGGTCGGCGTGGAGATCGTCTCGCACGTCACGCAGATCGCCTCGGTGCGGGCGCCCGAGCGCTCCGACCTCACGCTCGCGGACTTCGCGGGCGTCGACGAGTCGCCGGTGCGCTGCCTCGACCCCGACGCGACGCGCGCGATGGTCGAGGAGATCAACGTGCTGCGCAAGCGCAACGAGTCGCTCGGCGGGATCTTCGAGCTGCGCGCGTTCGGGCTCGTGCCGGGCCTGGGGTCGCACGTGTCCTGGGAGGAGCGCCTCGACGGGCGGATCGGGAGCGCACTGCTGTCGATCCAGGCGCTCAAGGGCGTCGGGCTCGGCGACGGCTTCGACCTCGCCGGCCGCCCGGGGTCCGCGGCCCACGACGAGATCTTCTACGACGCCGAGCGCGGCTACTTCCGCGAGACCAACCGGTCCGGCGGGCTGGAGGGCGGCATGACGACCGGCGAGCCGCTGATCGTGCGCTGCGCGATGAAGCCGCTCCCGACGCTCACCAAGCCGCTGCGCTCGGTCGACATCGCCACGCGCGAGCCGGCGCAGGCGCTGCGCGAGCGCACCGACTCCGTGGTCGTGCCGGCGGCCGGCGTGGTGGGGGAGGCGATGCTCGCGATCGTGCTGGCCGGCGCGTACCGGCAGAAGTTCGGCGGCGACCACATCGACGACGTGCGGGCGGCGCTGGCCGCCTACGAAGAGCGGATCGGGTGGAAGCGACGGTTGCCGTAGGCGAGCGCGCGCTCGTCTTCATCGGCTTCATGGGCGCCGGGAAGACGACGGCTGCCCGCGCGGCGGCGTCGGCGCTCGGCGCGCGCGCCGTCGACTCCGACCAGCTTGTCGAGCAGCGGGTCGGGACCCGGATCGAGGACTACTTCGCCACCCACGGGGAGGCGGCGTTCCGCGCGGTCGAGGAGGAGGTCGTGTGCGAGCTGCTCGCGCGGCCGCCCGGCCCGGTGATCTCGCTGGGCGGCGGCGCGGCCGGCTCCGAGCGCGTGCGCGCCGCGCTCGCGCGCCACACGGTCGTGCTGCTCGACATCGACCCGGCGCTCGCGTGGCAGCGCGCCGGCGGCCGCCGCCCGCTCGCGCAGGACCGCTCGGCGTTCGATGCGCTGCACGCCGAGCGCCGCCCGCTCTACGACCGGATCGCCGACGTCGTCCTGACCGACTCCTCACGCGACGTCGTCCGGCGCGCGGTCCCGGCGATCGCGGCGCTGCCGGCCGGGACGCGGATGCTGTGGGCGCGCAGCGCGTCGGGCGAGTACCCGGTGTACGTCGGGCACGGCGTGCTGGGCGCGGCGCCGCGGCCGCGTGGCGGACGGCCGTACGTGGTGACCGACGACACGGTCGGCGTCCTCTACGCGGGCGCGGTCGGCGATGCGGCGGCAACGATCGCGATCCCGCCGGGCGAGGCGGCGAAGACGTGGGAGCAGGCCGGCCGCGTTCTGCGCGCGCTCGCCGCGGCGGGGATGGAGCACGACGACCACGTCGTCGCGCTCGGCGGCGGCGTGGTCGGCGACCTCGCCGGATTCTGCGCGGCGTCCTACCAGCGCGGCGTGCCGGTCGTGCAGCTCCCGACCACGCTGGTCGCGCAGGTCGACTCCGCGTACGGCGGCAAGACCGGCGTCGACCTGCCCGAGGGCAAGAACTACGCGGGCGCCTACCACCAGCCGGCGGCCGTGCTCGCGGATCCCGCCGTGCTCGCGACGCTTCCCCCCGCCGAGCTCGCCGCCGGCTGGGCCGAGGTGATCAAGACGGCGCTGATCGCCGGCGGCCCGCTGTGGGAGCGCGTGCGCGACCCGGGCGCGGACGTCGACGCCGACCTCGTGCTCGCCTGCGCGCGGACCAAGCTGGCGGTCGTGGCGAAGGACGAGCGCGACCAGGGCCGCCGGCAGGTGCTCAACCTCGGCCACACGGTCGGGCACGCGATCGAGACCGCGACCGGCTATGCCCGGTACCGCCACGGCGAGGCGGTCGCGCTCGGGCTGCTGGCCGCGCTCACGCTCTCCGGGCGGCCGGTGCTGCGCGCGGAGGTCGCCGCGCTGCTCGGCGCGCACGGCCTGCCGGTGACGCTCGACCCCGCGGTCGAGCACGCCGCGGTTCTCGCGGCGCTGCAGGGAGACAAGAAGCGCCGCGCCGGCCGGGTCGGGTTCGTGCTCGTCGAGGCGCCGGGCGACGTCCGGATCGGGCGGGCCGTCGACCCCGACGACGTCGCGCGCGCTCTGGGAGAG
>DATHJG010000901.1:0-6133 GCA_035489875.1 Solirubrobacteraceae bacterium
CCAGAACAGCGCGGCGAGCGCCGCGCTGCAGTCGGGCGCGGACGTCGCCGCGCTCGGGGGCTTCTCCGGCCGCGAGAGCGACGTCAGCGTCGACTGGCTCGCCCAGCGCGTCGGCGACGGAACGATCCGCTGGGTCCTGACCGGCGGCGAGGGCGGCGGCGTGCCGAACGATCCCCGCACCGGGAGCAGCACCGTCATGGCGGCGGTGCAGGAGACGTGCACGGCGGTACCGAGCGTCGACGGCCTCTACGACTGCTCGGGCGCAGCGGCGGCGCTCGCTGCCGCTTGATGCGCCGACGTTGGGGCATGGCGCCGGCGCTCGCGTACGGCGGGCATTGAGGGAAGGGTCGATGTGTGCGGTCGAACTCACGTGGGGCGCTTTAACCCCGCATGGGGTGGTCAAGGCGCCCCGCGTCCCGGCGCCCCGGCCGAACCCGCTTCCTCAATGCCCGCCGTACCCAAGCGTTCGCGCTGCGCCGGCGACGGCGCGTTCTCGCCGCGTCCCGGCGCCCCGGCCGAACTCGCTTCCTCAATGCCCGCCGTACCGCAGCGTTGGCGCGACGCCGGCCACGGCGCGTTCTCGCGCTCGCGGAGTAGGTTTCCGCGATGCCCTTCCTCCGTGCGGCGATCGTCGCGCTCGTGCTCGTCGCCGCGGCGCCCGCCACGGCGAGCGCCAAGACCGTCTGGCTGTGCAAGCCGGGACTGAAGGACAACCCATGCGACGTCCGCATGGACGCCGCGCGCTACGCGCCCGGCGGGCAGTTGCTCGGCCGCGACGAGCCCGAGCCCGCGCCCGCGCGGCGGCGCAAGGTCGACTGCTTCTACGTCTACCCGACGGTCAGCGGCCAGCCGACCGCGACGGCGACGCGGCGGATCGATCCCGAGCTCCGCTCGATCGTCCGCTTCCAGGCGGCCCGCTACGGCGCGACGTGCCGGATCTTCGCGCCCGTCTACCGCCAGGTCACCCTCGTGGGACTGACGTCCGCGCCGTCGGCGCAGCGCCAGCGCGCCTACCGGGACGTCCGCGCCGCCTGGCGCACGTACCTCACCCGCCACAACCACGGCCGCGGCGTGGTCCTGATCGGCCACTCGCAGGGCACGTCCCACCTGCGCGAGCTGATCGCGCGCGAGATCGACGGCAAGCCGAAGGTGCGCCGGCGCCTCGTCTCCGCGATCCTGCTGGGCGGCAACGTCACGGTCGCGCAGGGGCGGGACGCCGGCGGCGACTTCCGGCACGTGCGCGCATGCCGCTCCGAGGCACAGATCGGCTGCGTCGTGGCGTTCTCCGCGTTCAACGCGCCCGTCCCGCCGGACGCCTTGTTCGGGCGCACCAGCGAGCCCGGGCGCGAGGTGCTGTGCACCAACCCGGCGGCGCTCGGCGGCGGCGAGGGGATGCTCGATCCCGTGCTCCCGCGCGAGCCGTTCGCGCCGGGCACGGCGATCGCCGCCACGCTCGCCGCGGTCGGGTTCCCGGTGCCCGCGTCCAGCGCGACCTGGCTGAGCTTCCCCGACAGCTTCGCGGCGCGCTGCGCGAACGAAGGGGGCGCGAGCGTGCTGCAGGTGGCGCCCGTCGCCGGCGCGCCCGTGCTCAACCCGGTGCCCGGACCGACCTGGGGCCTGCACCTGACCGACGCGAACATCGCGCTCGGCAACCTCGAGGCACTTGTCCGCCGCCAGGTCACCAACTACCTGCGCGCGCGCACCGCATGACCGGACTCGAGACGGAAGGCCGCGCGGCAGCGTTCGCGGACCTCGACCAGCGGCCCACGCTCGACGTCGTCCGCGCGGTCGTGCGCGGCCATCGCGACGTGCTGGCCGCCGTCGAGGCCGCGGAGCCGGCGATCGCGGCGCTCGCCGACGCCGCCGCGGCGCGGATGGACGCCGGCGGCCGCGTGGTCTACGCCGGCGCGGGCTCCGCCGGCTGGGTCGCGTTCGTCGACGCGACCGAGTGGGGACCGACGTTCTCGGTCCCCGACGACCGGATCGTCGCGCTCGTGGCCGGCGCCGAGCACCCCGCCGGATCGCTCGCCGAGGCCGCCGCGGAGGACGACGCCGGCGCCGGCGCGGCCGCCGTCCGCGCGCTCGCGCCGCGCGCCGAGGACGTCGTCGTCGCGGTGTCGGCCAGCGGCCGCACCCCGTTCGCGCTCGGCGCGCTCGCGGCCGCGGGCGACGCGCTCACCGCCGCGATCGTGTCGAACGCCGGCTCCGAGCTGGCGCAGCGCGCGCAGCTCGTGGTCGAGGTCCCCGTCGGCCCCGAGGCGATCTCCGGCTCCACCCGGCTCAAGGCCGGCACCGCGCAGAAGCTCGTGCTGAACGCGTTCTCGACCGCCGTGATGGTCCGGCGCGGCCGCACGCTCGGCGACCTCATGACCTCGATGCGCGTCGCCAACGCCAAGCTGCGCGAGCGCGCCGCGCGCATCTGCGTCGCGGCCACGGGCTGCAGCGAGGAGGCGGCGCACGCCGCGCTCGCCGCAGCCGCCGACGACGTCGCGCTCGCGGTCGTGATGCTCGCCCGCGACGCCGACGCCACCACCGCCCGCGCGCTGCTCGACGCGACCGCCGGCAACGTCCGCCGCGCGCTCGAGACCTGAACGGAGTCTGATCGACGCACCAAGTGGTTCGGAATTGGTCTTGACCACTTGTTGACCACTATGTAGTGTCCCGGCTCGCCGGCCTGGGGAGCGCGGCGAGAACGAGGGGACATTGAGCGAGATCGTCGACAACAACGGCCGGCTGCGTCCGGCCGGCTCCAAGCAGTCGCAGGTGCGCGACGAGCTGCTCGCGCTGCTCGACGAGCTCGCCGTCGGCGACGCGATCCCGCCGGAGCGCCGGCTTGCGTCCGACCTGGGCGTCTCGCGCCCCACGCTGCGCGCCGTGATCGACGAGCTCGTCCGCGAGGGCCTGCTGCGCCGTCGCCACGGCAGCGGCACGTACGTGTCGGAGCCGAAGATCGCGCTCCCGCTCACGATGACCTCGTTCACCGAGGACATGGCCCGTCGCGGGATGCGCGCCGGCAGCCACGTCCTGTCCTTCGAGCCGATCAGCGCCGGCGCCAAGCTCGGCCGGCGGCTGCGCGTCTCACCGGTCGACGAGGTGTGGGCGATCCGCCGCCTGCGCCTCGCCGACGAGGAGACGATGGCGATCGAGTTCCTGCACGTGCCGCGCCGGCTGCTGCCGGACCTGCGCCGCGAGGACCTCGAGGAGCACTCGTTCTACACGCTCCTGCAGGAGCGCCACGGGATCGTGATCGCGTCGGGGATCCAGACGATCGAGCCGACGGTGGTCAACGAGGACGAGGCGGAGATGCTCGCGGTGCCGGTCCACAGCCCGGCGTTCCTGTTCGAGCGCACGACGGAGAGCGAAGGAGGTGAGGTGGTCGAGTACGTACGGTCGCTCTACCGCGGCGACCGCTACCGGCTGGTGACGGAGCTGCGTCCGCCGCTGCGCTGAGCTGGAAGAAGGAGCCGGCCGCCGAGCGAATCGGCGACCGGCGGGTGCTGAACGTCAGCGTCGCCCGCTGCGAACGGACGACGCCTCAATCATCCCATCCGGGCGGATGGGCGACGAGGAGGTAAGCGATGAAGGGGATGAGGTGGCTGGCCGCAGGCGCCCTGGTGGGCGCGCTCGCGGTGGCCGGATGTGGGGGAGACGACGGGGACAACGGCTCGGCCGCGAACACCGGGGGTGACGGGGCGATCTCCGGCTCGATCACGACCTGGATCATGGATCCGGGCTCGCCGAAGCTGCAGGAGGTCTTCAACCAGTACGCCAAGGACTTCGAGGCCGAGCACGCCGGCAGCGACGTGAAGATCGAGTTCGTCCCGTGGGCGCAGGCGCACGACAAGTTCACGACCGCGATCGCCGGCGGCAAGGTGCCCGACGTCGCCGAGATGGGCACGACCTGGACGCCGGAGTTCGCCGACCAGGGCGCGTTCGAGCCCGTCCCGGCCGCCGCGGCCGGCGACTACGTCTCCTCGCTCGTCGACGCCGCGACGCTCGACGGCGAGGTCTGGGGCAAGCCCTGGTACGCCGGCGCCCGCGCGCTGGTCTACCGCAAGGACGTGCTCAAGAAGGCCGGCGTCGAGCCACCCAAGACCTGGGACGAGCTCAAGGCGGCCGCGACCGCGATCAAGGAGAAGGGCGGCGGCATCTACCCGGTCGCGTTCAACGGCCTCACCGAGCACTACTACCTGCCGGCGATCTGGCAGGCCGGCGGCGAGATCGCGACGCAGGACGGTGCGTCCTGGAAGGCCGCGCTGAACTCGCCCGAGGGCACGCAGGCGATCGACTTCTACACGTCGTTCTACAAGGAGGACCTCACCCCGAAGGCCTCGATCGGCTGGGAGGAGCCCGACGCCCAGGAGGCGTTCATCAACGGCGACGTCGCGATGCTGATCGCCGGCGGCTGGACCTACAACTCGATCATCCAGACCAAGCCGGAGCTGGAGAAGAACATCGGCACCGCGCTGGCCCCCGCGGGCCCGAGCGGCAAGGACACCGCGTTCGCCGGCGGCAGCCACCTCGTGGTGTTCAAGGAGTCCAAGGACGTCGCGACCGCGAACGCGTTCGTCGACTTCATGCTCGAGCCGGAGAACCTCAACAAGTTCACCAGCGAGATCGGCTTCCTGCCCGGCACGACCGCCGGGATCGAGGCCTCGGGCTATCTCGACGACCCGGTCCGCAAGCCGTTCGCCGAGCAGCTCCTCGACCACTCGGCCGTGTACCCGCCGTCGCCCCGGTGGGGCGCGCTGGAGGGCGCCAACATCTTCGACGGCGTCATCCAGAACGTGATGAAGGGCAAGGAGTCGCCGGAGGAGGCCGCCAAGAGCCTCGCCGAGCAGATGGACCAGGAGTTCGCCGGGTGAGCCACGCTCCGGCCACGATCTCCGCGGAGCGCCGGCGCGCTCCGCGGCGGCCGGACCTCGCGGGGGTCAGGCGCGCGGTCGCGCGCCTGACCCTCCCGGTGCTGCTGCTCCTGCCGGCGGCGATCATCGTCGTCGGGCTCGTCGGCTACCCGCTGGCCAAGACGATCTGGCTGTCGTTCACCGAGACGCGGCTGGGCGACCTGGTCGACGGCTCCGGCGAGTGGGTGGGGCTGGCGAACTACAAGGAGGTCTTCACCGACGAGCACCTGCGCACGTCGCTGATCAACACGGTCGTGTTCGGCACGGCGTGCGTGATCGGGACGATGGTGTTCGGCTTCGCCGTCGCGCTGCTGCTCAACGAGCGCCTGCGCGGCAACCTGCTGTTCGGCCTCGCGGTGCTGCTCCCGTGGGCGGTCCCCGCGCTCGCGGCGAGCGCGATCTGGCGCTGGCTGTTCGACGACCGCTACGGCTTCGTCAACTGGGCGCTGGTCAACCTCGGCTTCTCGCACTTCCAGGACTACGCCTGGTTCGCCGACCGCAACTCGGCCTACGTCGCGCTCTTCGTCACCGTCGTGTGGCAGTCGTTCCCGTTCGTCGCCCTCAGCCTGCTCGCCGGGCTCCAGACGCTGCCGAAGGAGACGCTGCACGCCGCCGCCGTCGACGGCGCCTCCGCCTGGCAGCGCTTCCGGCTCGTGACGCTGCCGCTGCTGCGGCCGATCGTCGCCGTGCTGGTGGTCTTCTCGACCATCTGGGACTTCAAGATCTTCGACCAGATCTACGTCATGGCGCAGGGCGTGCCCGATCGCGCGGCCGACACCGCCGCGGTCACCGCCTACCGCGAGTCGTTCGCGCTCGGCCACTACGGCGTGGGATCGGCGGTCGCCGTCGTGCTGTTCGTCGTCCTGCTCGTGTTCTCCGTCGTCTACGTGCGCCTGATCGGCAAGGAGGCGCAGGCATGAGCTGGATGCTCAGACGCGGCTGGAAGTACGTCGCGATGCTCGCGATCTCCGCGTTCGCGCTGTTCCCCGTCTACTGGGTGATCATCACGTCGCTCAAGCCGCGCTCGGAGATCTACACGCGCACGCCCGACCTGTGGCCGAGCGATCCCCAGTGGCACCAGTACCCGCGCGTGCTGGGGGAGGGGCACATCGGCCGCGCGCTGCTGAACTCGCTGATCGTCGCCGGCGCGACGACCGTGATCTGCCTGGCCGTCGGCGCGATGGCGGCGTACGCGCTCGCGCGCTTCCGCCTTCCCGCGCGCAAGGCGC
>DATHJG010000902.1:0-2125 GCA_035489875.1 Solirubrobacteraceae bacterium
TGACCGGCTTCAGCCCAGTCCGCGCTCGGCGATCTCCCGCCGGGCCTGCTCGGTCTTGCCGAGTTCCTCGATGCCGAGCTTGCGCTTGACCGCGGGGACCCGCTCGAACTGGATGTCGGCGTACCCGACGACCTCGATCCGGTTGCCCCACGGGTCGAGGAAGTCGAGCCGGTGGCCCTGGCCGACCAGCGGGAGTCCCTCCGCCTGCACCGCCGCGCGCACGGCCTCCTTGTCGTCCACGACGAGGCCCAAGTGCCGCGAGTCGTCCGGACCCTGCGTACGTCCCTCGCTGATCGCGAGGAACTGGTCGCCGATGTCGATGAACGCCGCCCGCTCGCCGCGGCTGCGCAGCTCGAACGAGAACAGGCGCCCGTAGAGCGCGAGCGCGGCGTCGACGTCGCCGACCTCGAGCGCGACGTGGTTGATCCCGACCAGGCGTGCGGGCATCACCGCACCTCCGCGAGCGCCGCGAGGTCGTCCGCGCTCAGCACCCACTCGGCCGCCGCCGCGTTGCTCCGCACCTGCTCGGGGGTCATCGCGCCGGCGATCACGGAGGCGACGCCCGGCTGGCACGCGAGGCCCGCGATCGCGAGCTCCAGCAGCGTCCGGCCGCGCGCGGCCGCGAACGCGGCGAGCGCCTCGATGCGATCGAACGTCGCGTCGGTCAGCCGTTCCGGGCGCGCCGCCATGCGCGTGCCGGCGGGCGGCTCCTCGCCGCGCCGGAACTTGCCGGTCAGCAGGCCGCTCGCGAGCGGGAAGTACGGCACGAAGCCGATGCCCAGCTCGCGCGCGGGCGGCAGCACCTCGTCCTCCGCCTCCCGGTCGAGCAGGTTGTACTCGTTCTGGACCGCGGCGAGCCGGTCGTCGCCCGGCTGGGCCGCCTCGCGCAGCTGCGCGGCCTCGACGTTCGACACGCCGAACGACCGGATCTTGCCCTCGTCGGCCAGCTCGGCGAGCGCGCCGAGCGTCTCGGACAGCGGGGTGACGCCGTCGGGCTCGTGGTAGTAGTAGAGATCGACGCGGTCGGTGCGCAGCCGGTGCAGCGACCCGTCGATCGCGCGCCGCAGGTACGCGCGCGAGCCGCGCGGCTCGCCGGTGTCGCCGCCCATCCGCATGCCGAACTTCGTGGCGAGCACGACACGGTCGCGCCGCCCGTCGAGCACCTCGCCGATCAGGCGCTCGGATGCGCCGTCGCCGCCGTAGATGTCGGCGGTGTCGAGGTGCGTGATGCCGGCGTCGAGCGCCGCGTCGATCACCGCACGGGCGCCGGCGCGGTCGAGCCGGCGACCGAAGTTGTTGCAGCCCAGGCCCACGGCGGAAACCGTGAGTCCCGAACGTCCGAGTGGGTTCTCCCGCATGCAATCCAGAATGGCAGGGCGGGGTGATTTGGCGGTTGCAGCAGGTGTGCGCCGCGGTGCGATGCGCTAGGACCATAGGCGTGCGCCGAAGCCGCCGCCGCCGCCACTCCATGTTCTCGTCCTCCGCCGGGCCCGGCGGCGTGCTCTGGCTGCAGCCGGTCAAGCGCCGGCGCCGGCGCCGGCGCCGCGCTCCCATCGGTCCGATCCTCTTCGTCGTCGCGCTGCTTGCGCTCGCCGGGGGCGCCTACGCGGTCGTGCGCGCCCGCGACGAGGGGGAGGATCCGTCACGCGCGGTCGCGCAGCGGTTCGCCGACGCGTGGGCACGCGGCGACCTCGACGGCGCCTGGCGGCTGACGACGGCGCGGACGCAGGCCGAGCAGCCGCTCGCCGGCTTCAAGGAGAGCTACCGCCAGGCCACCCGGGCGGCGACGGTCACGGCCGTGCGCGTCGGGCGCGCGGCAGAGCCGCGCGACGGGCGCGTCTCGGTGCCGGTCGTCCTGCGGACGCGCGTGTTCGGCGAGCAGCGCGGCACGATCGCGTTCCCGGTCGAGCGGACCGGCGAGACCGCGCGGGTGGCATGGTCGCCCGAGCTGCGGCTCCCCGGCCTGCGCGCAGGCGAGCGCGTCCAGCGCCGGACGCTGCGCCGGCCGCGGCGCGCGTCGGTGCTCGACGCGGACGGCCGGCGGCTGAGCCGCACCTCCAGCGCGGCTGCGCTCGTCGACGGGCTCGAGCAGCGGTACAAGGAGCGGCTCGGCGGCCGTCCGGGC
>DATHJG010000903.1:0-4190 GCA_035489875.1 Solirubrobacteraceae bacterium
CTGCTGGCGATGATGGCCGTGACGAACATCAACGCGGAGGAGATCAGCACCGGCGGCCTGCAGTTCATCATCCTCGACGTCCTCGGCAACACGATCGGCGACCTGTTCTTGTGGTGCGTCGTGATCGCGATCACGGTCTGCTGCCTGGCCGTCCACACGGCCGCGATCCGGATGATGTTCGCCATGGCCCGGGACAACAACCTGCCCGCCGGCGAGCACCTCGCGCGGATCGACCCGCGCACCAAGACGCCGATCATCCCGGCCGTGCTGATCGGCGTGCTCGCGATCGTCATCCTGGTCGTGAACATCCGCCAGCCGCAGATCTTCGTGGTGATCACGAGCATCGGGATCATCATGATCTACATCGCCTACCTGCTCGTGACGGCGCCGATGCTGCTGGCGCGGATGCGCGGGAAGTGGCGGCCGGAGGACACGCCCGAGGGCTATTTCACGCTGGGGAAGTGGGGGCTGGCGGTCAACACCGCCGCGGTGCTGTGGGGCCTGTTCATGGCGATCAACCTGGCCTGGCCGCGCTCGTCGATCTACAACGCGACCGAGCCGTTCCACTGGTACCTCAAGTGGGGCGCCGTGCTGTTCGTCGGCGTCGTGATGCTCGGCGGCTTCGCGTACTACTGGTTCGTGCAGCGCCACAAGACCGGCACGCTCGCCGCGCACAGGCTGGCCGAGGAGCCGGAGGGCGCGCCCGCGATCGCCGGGGGCTCGGTCGACTAGCTAGCCCACGGTGGACGAACCTAACGGGGGTCTGACCCCCTTTAGGTTCAGGGAACGATCAGGGTTTCTCCCGCTGTCGCGCGGCACCGGATCGCGGAGCATCGTCGGCATGACCTCGAGAACCCGCATCGGGCGGCGCGCCGGCGCGCTGCTCCTCACCATCGGCGCCCTCGGCGCGACGGCCGCCTCGGCCCAGGCAGCGACCTCGATCACCGCCGAGGGCGGCGCACTCGTCCTGCGCGCGGCGCCCGGCGCGGCCAACTTCATCAGCTTCGGTCCGAGCACCGAGGTCCCCGGCCTGATCTCGTTCGACGACACGGCCGGATTCCAGTACGACGCGGGCCTCTGCCAGCCGGAGTTCGGGCAGTACTCCACGTTCGTGGTCTGCCAGCCGCAGCCCGGCGGCGTCGTCGTCGAGGCGGGCGACGGCAAGGACGTCGTGAACACCGGCGACCTGCCCGCATCGATGCCGATCACCGTGCACGCCGGTCCGGGCGACGACGTCGTCCGCGGCGCCGCCTTCGGCGAGCGCGGCGAGACCATCTACGGCGACGACGGCGCCGACAAGCTCGAGGGCGGCCTCGGCAACGACGTGATCGACGGCGGCCCGGGCGACGACCCCAAGCTCGAGGGCCACGGCGGCGCCGACGTCGTCCGCGGCGGCGACGGGAACGACACGCTGCTCGGCGACGCCCACAACACGCCGGCGGCGCCCGACGTGCTCGACGGCGGCCCCGGCTACGACCAGATCGAGGGCGACTGGTCGGTCGACGTCGGCCAGCACCAGCCGCACGTCACGGTCTCCGAGGACGGCCAGGCCAACGACGGCCGCCCGGGCGAGGACGACAACGTCGGCGCGATCGAGCGCATCTACCTCAACCACCCGGCCACGTTCGTCGGCGACGACGAGGCCGACGAGTACACCGTCTTCAACACGGACGAGACGCCGAGCAGGCTGATCGGCAACGGCGGCAACGACAAGCTCAGCGCGTTCGACTACGACGACACGGTCGACGGCGGCGCCGGCAGCGACACGCTGACCGGCGGCTACGGCAACGACACGATCACCGGCGGGCCCGGTAGGGACACGATCTACGCCGACGTCAGCTCGACCACGTGCTCGTACATCCAATGCCGGCTGCCGCAGGGCAACGACACCGTCCAGGCGCGCGACGGCGAGGCCGACCAGATCGACTGCGGCGTCGGCACCGACACCGCCTACGTCGACGCCGTCGACACCGTGGGCACGAGCTGCGAGACGGTCGTCAAGGACGGCCCGGTAGGGCCGAAGGACGGCGGAGACGGCTCGGCGCTGTCGGCGAAGGCGCGCCGGACGTCGCTGCGCAAGGCGCTGGCCAAGGGCTTCATGCTCGACGTCGCCGCGCCGGCCGCGGGGCGGGTCAAGGTCGTGGCGAAGGCGAGCAAGCGCATCGTCGCCACCGGCAAGGCGACGGCGCGCGGCGCCGGCAAGGTCGCGGTCAAGGTGCGCTTCACGAAGCAGGGCCGCACCGCGCTGCGCCGGGCCCGCAAGGCGAAGCTCTCGATCAAGATCACCCTGACGCCGGCGCAGGGCGCCGCGATCACCGGCCGGGCGAGCGCCACGCTCGCCCGGTGATCGGGGCGCCGATCGCCCTCCAGCGCGTGGGCGCGGCCGGTCACGGCGGTGTGAGGTCGCCCTCGAAGCGCTCGCCTTCACCCTCGATGGCGTAGTAGTCGCCCCGGTCGCAGCGTTGATCGCCGGCCTTGGCTTCGGGCTCGGGCGCGCGCTGATGCCGTTGTCGCGTTACTTCGCTGACATGCGTGAGACCTGGGACGCGACGCTCACCGTATTGCTGCCATGGATGGTCCCGACGAGCACGGCCGCCTGCGCGATTGGCGTGCTTGCCGTTCTCACCACGACGGGAGGCTAGGAAGGATCCGCAACACAGCAACGAGGTCACGGGCGGCGTCCGGGGTCACGCCGAGTCGACGCCCTCATCACCTGCTCTTCATCGTGGTCGCACTCGTCGCCGGCCTGACCGGAGCGTGCGGAGACAACGACAACGCGGGCGCCGCTTCGAACAGCGGCTCGGAGGCCCAGGCGTCTCGCACGCCACAGCCAACGGCAACCCCAACGCCGACCCGCGAGCCCCTCGCCCCAGTGGCGGTCGAGCCACGACTGCCGAGCAGAACGCTGACCTACGAGGACCAGAACAAGCGGTTCCGCATGACGTTCCCGGCGGACTGGCACGTGGCGAGCCGCCATGCCACGACGCGCATCAACGACATGGCCGGCAACCTCACCGCGGTCGCGACCTTCCCGATCCGCCCGCGGCAACAGGACGCCTGCAGCGACCAGGTCGACGAGCCGCGCGTCGAGGTCGGAGACACAGACGCCCTGGTGATGGTCGGACACGACCTCCATTCGCGGGCCGACGGCGCCCGGAAGCGCCCGCGCTCGTTCCGGCTGTTCGAGCAGGTCTCGGTCAACCGTCCCGTGCTCTTTACCTGGCGGTGCCGCGCCCAGGTGGGTATCTCTGGTTTCTGGATGACGTTCGGCGACAGCGGCCGCGTGTTCACTGTGGTCGCCATCATCGGGAAGGACGCTTCCGCGAAGACACAGAGCGAGACGCTCGCGGCGATGAACAGCATGGAGTTCTGGAAGCGCTGACACCACTGCGAATCCACGCGAGGGCAGAACAGATGGTTGGCGCACACGCGCAGCCTCGTCTGTTTGAGGAACACGTTGCTTCGGGGCAGCTCGTTCCTTGGGACCAGCTACTTCAGGCGCTCGAAGCCATGGGACAGGCCCGACACGCCTTGGGCGCCACGTACGGACTCGAGCGCGAAACGGCATCGCGGCGATCAATTTCGGCGTGGATCCATCTGAGATGCAGTCATGCAAGGACCAGGCCCGTGGAGATTCGCCGCACTGCGAATCGCCGAGGAGAGGGGCCGAGCACCAAGCCGCCAGATCATACGATCGAAGGAAGCGGCGGGCGACAGCCAGATGCCGGGTTCGCGGGACCGCGCTCGTCTCGCCTCGCACCACCCACAAACCGTTGCTCGGGGGCGGCCGGCGCACGACTCGGTGGCCTCCTCCGCTTGTGGTCGAGCGGCAGAGTTGTCGCTGCTAGAGCCATTGGCGCGAGACGCCGGCCCGGCGGGCGACGGCTTGGAAGGTGATCGTCTCGCCGCGGTGGTCGAGGTCGCGGAGGGCGGCGTGGGCGCGCTCGAGCGCGCGGTCGCGCTTGCGCTGGGCGGCGATGCCGAGCGCGGTGGCCGCTCAGGCGGCATCGGCGGTCTCCTCGTCGGCGAGGCGTTGGAGGCCGCATGCGCTCGACCACCATCCTCGCGACCCTCGCCGTCGCGGCCTCGCTTCACGTCCGAAAACGCACTAAAGTCCAGGGAGTCCGTACCCCTTGCCTGAAAGGAGAGTCGCCGTGATCGGTGCACTCATCCTCGGTTTGATCGCCGGC
>DATHJG010000904.1:0-7641 GCA_035489875.1 Solirubrobacteraceae bacterium
TCGGAGGGGTAACGCACGGGAGCGATGAGGCTAGCGCCGTCACCGGCCGAACCCGTGGGCTCAGTCCGGCGTGCTGGTTCGCTCCGGGGCGCCGGCGGGCCACGCGCCCGGCTGCAGCGCGACCGACGGCGATGCCGCGACGGCCGGGGCGTCCGTCCAGGTGGCCGGCGATTCGACCGCCGCGCTCTCCGCGGCCCTGTGGTCCAATCGCCGCGTGAGGTACCGGACGACCGCGACGGCCATCACCGCGTTCGCGACGTCCCACGAGTCGGACAGGATGTACCAGAAGTCGACGGTCCGCAGGTCGTCGATGGTGTTCTGCTCGAGCGCGGAGCGGATCGCGAAGCGATCGAAGATGCCACGGTCTGCAGCAGGCCCACAGCGGCCATACGCGTGTCGTGCGCGTCGATCTCGTCGTCTCCCACCAGCTCGCCCGACTCGATCCGGTCGAGCAGGTTGAGGTCGATCATCGAGAACAGGGCCGCAACGACGTTGACCGCGATCAACACGCCGAACGCGATCGTGACCGCGCGCCTCCGCCCGGCGAGTGGCTCGTACCCCTCCCTCATCCCGGGCGGGACCTACCCGGCACCGCTCGGTCCATACGCTCTGAGTCACTGACCGGGCTGGGCCGGGTGTACACCCCGGCCCGGAACGGCCCGACCCCTCAGGCGCCGGTGGGATGCCTGCGGTCGCCCGCGAAGCGGACGTCCGCGAATAGGCGCGGCAGCATCGCGATGCCGGCGATCCCGACGATGACGTACACGACGTCGCGCGCGGTACCGGACCCGAAGATCTCCGTCACGACGTTCGTGTCGAAGAGCCCGACGATGAGCCAGTTGATAGCTCCGATGATGACCAGCGTGAGCCACAAGGGCTCGAGGCGCTTCAGGAACTCCATCGCGTCCTCCTTCTGCGACCGATTGTGTGCGACACGTCACGAAGTATTCCGCAAATTGCGGGAAGCTACACACTGCATCGCTACATACCGAGGCAATCGAAGCGGCGTTGCGGCGGTCCGCCGCGGACCCAGGCGAGTGCGTCGGTTATCCGCCGCTCGGCGGTGATCCGCTCATGCGACAGGCCCAGCGCGACGCCGAGGCGGCCGGCGACGCTGAAGCCGCGGCGGCGCTCGGCGATGCTGTAGCCGGTCCGCTCGACGATGCCGTGCGTCGCGATCCGGCGAGCGAGCGCGCGCAGGTCGTCCGGCATGCGCCCGCTCGGGCGCACGAGCCGCTCGGCGATCGCGCGGCTCTCGGGGTCGCGCAGGTCGAGCCGCGCGGTCAGCTCCTCCAGCCGACCG
This sequence comes from Solirubrobacteraceae bacterium, assembly GCA_035489875.1. Classification (GTDB taxonomy): domain Bacteria; phylum Actinomycetota; class Thermoleophilia; order Solirubrobacterales; family Solirubrobacteraceae; genus DASQMT01. The sequence continues at coordinate 1,304 of DATHJG010000904.1, forward strand.
CCCTTCGCCGTGGCGGTGCGCAGCGCGAGCTCGCGCACCGCGCCGGACTCCCAGCTGATCTCCGCGACGGCCGCGCGCACGCCCGCCGGCGCCGCCGGGAAGCCCGGCAGGTCCAGCGCGAGGCCGGGATCCTCGGCGCCGAGGTCGAGCGTGAGCGTCTTGCGCGCACCGTCCTGCCGCAGCCCGAGCGCGCCGTCGGCGGACGTGGTCAGCCCGGCCCGCGTGAGGTCGGCGATCGCGCCGCCCACCACCGCGCTGCCGCCGGCGGCGATCGCGTCCCAGCGCGTGTCGGGCTCGCGCCCGGCCGTGACCGTGGCGTCGCGCCGCGCGCCGTCGAGGAACGCGCGCGCAGCCGCAGCGTCGGGGAACCGCCACGCGCGACCGCTGCGGTACCCGATCGTCGCCGCCGCGGTGGCCGCGCCCTCGATGCCCGCCGGGCTGAACGTCAGGCCGACGCCGACCGTGCCGCCGACCTCGTTCTGCTCGAGCCGCGTCACGACCGCGCCGCCGTCGGACTGCAGCGCGAGCAGCCACTCGCCGTGGCCGCCGAGTCGCACGACCGCGATGTCGAGCGTTGTGTCCTGGCGCGCGGACTCCGCGCTCGTGACGCACGGCGGCAGACCGGCGGCCGCGGCGTCGCTCGTGCGGCACACGTCGCCGCCGACGATGCAGATCCCGGTGCGGACGGTCTTCCCGATCTGCTCGCCGACGCCGGGGATGGCGGCCGCGGCGGCGCCGCCGGCAGCCAGGACCGCGACGATGACGAGGAGGATCCCGACGTACTCGGTCGACGCCTGACCGGCGGTTCGGTTCGTGGCCACGGTCGGAGTAGCCGGTGGCGTTGCGAACTTCGCCCCCCGCCGCGCGCGCTTGCAGCGCGGGTTGGGCGCGTGGGCGCCGTCGCTCGTGGACGGCGGGCTTTGAGGGAGAGGGTTCGGGCGGTGGGGCGGGTCGCGGGGCGGGTGCAGAACGTCGAGTTCGGGGCGGGGTGGGACGGTCGCTCGAGTTCTGCACCCGCCGTCCCGCAAACGTCGAGTTCACGCGTATCTCGAGCTTGCGCTCGACGTTCTCCTTGCTACCGGAGGAAACGTCGAGCCATCCGGCCGATCCTCCGAGATCTCGACGTTTGCGGGCCGCCGACGACCAAAACGTCGAGTTCCGCGGCGATTCCGGTGGGCGCTCGACGTTCTGGCTGCTCCACGACCAAAACGTCGAGCGACGCAACCGATCCGCTCCGAACTCGACGTTTTGGTCGCTTCCACCGGAACGCGACCGCAATCGAACCCACTCCCTCAATGCCCGCCGTTCAAAGACGCCGGGCTAGCGGCGCAATCCAGGCTCAGAACAGGTTCGTCAACGCCGACGCGGCGTCCTGCGCCACGTCGAGCAGCGGGCTCGGATAGATCCCGAAGAACACCGAGGCCGCCGCGCAGAGCACGCCGAGACCGACGACCTCCGGCTGGATCAGGCGCCGGCCGCTCGCCGCCACGCGCGCGCTCGCCGCCACGGCCTCGGGATCCGCGTCCGCCTCCGCCGACCCGCCGGCGATCGCCGGCCGCGGCGGGGCGGCGGCCACGACGCCCGCAGCCCGCTCCCCTGGCGCCCGCATCCACACCGCCGACACGACCCGCAGGTAGTACGCGAGCGAGATCGCCGAGCCGACGACGATCGCCACGCCGAGCCAGGCATACCCGTTGTCCACGGCCGCGCCGATCAGGTTGACCTTGCCGAAGAAGCCGGCGGTCGCCGGGAAGCCCGCCAGGGAGAGCATCGCGATCGTCATCGGCCACGCCAGCAGCGGCCGGTCGGCGCCGATGCCGTACAGCGACGAGATGTCGTCGCCCAGCCCCGTCTCGCGCTCGCGCGCGACGATCACCGCGAACGCGGCGATGTTCATGAACAGGTAGATCGCGAGGTAGAAGACGACCGCCCCCGCGCCGCGCTGCGTCGTCACGACGACGCCCGCGAGCATGTATCCCGCCTGCGCGACGCCCGAGTACACCAGGAGCCGCTTCAGCGACGACTGCCCGATCGCTCCCACGTTGCCGACCACGATCGTGACCACGGCGAGCGTCGCCAGCGCCGGTGCCCACGACGTCGACGCGCCGATCACCGCGACGTCGAAGAACCGGATGATCACGCCGAACGCGGCCGCCTTGGTCGCGACCGCCATGAACGCGGTGACCGGCGTCGGCGCGCCCTCGTAGACGTCCGGCGTCCACTGGTGGAACGGGGCGACCGACGCCTTGAACGCCAGCCCCGCCACGACGAACGCGAGCCCGGTGAGGAGCAGAACGTCGCCGCTCATCGTCGACACGCCTTCGGCGACGCCGGTGAAGCTCGTCGCACCCGTCGCGCCGTAGACGAACGCCAGCCCGTAGAGCAGCGTCGCCGACCCGACCGACCCGATGATCAGGTACTTGAGCCCCGACTCCAGCGACCGCTCGCGGCGCATCTCGGTCGCGCACAGCACGTACAGCGGGATCGAGAGCAGCTCGTAGCCGATGAACACCGTCACGAGGTTGGTCGCGCCGGCCAGGACGATCATGCCGAGCACGACGGTCAGCAGCAGCGCGTAGTACTCGCCATGGCCGGCCTCGCGCGGCGCGATCGCGCGCCACGAGAGCAGCACCGCTCCCGCCGCGGAGGCGACGAACACCAGCGACAGGAAGAGCGTGAGGTCGTCCATCATCATCGCGCCCGCGATGACGCTGACGTTGTCGCCCCACGTCGCGATGCTGAGCCCGCCCGCGGCGCCGAGCGCAGCGAGCGCCAGCAGCGGGACCACCGTGTGGCGCACGAACGGCGCGCGCAGCAGCCCGGCCATCAGCACGATGCAGACGCCGCCGACGAGCGCGACCAGCGGCGAGATCGCCATCCAGTCGATCTCGGGACCCTTCACGTCGGCGGCGAAGAGCACGGCGCTCACGGCGCGGCTCCCTTCTGTGCGATCGCATCCGCGCCGCCGCCCGGCGCGGCCACGACCTTCTGCACCGACGCCTCGGAGTGGTCGAGCGCCTGCTGCGGATACACCGCGAACGCCAGGACGACGAGCACGAGCGGCACGAGCACGAGCGCGTCGCGCGGGCTGATGTCGAACGAGTCGACCCCCGGGCCGACCCGGTTGTGCATCACGCGGATGTACATCCGCAGCATGTACACCGAGGCCATCGCGACGCCCGCGAACGCGATGATCGCGATCGCGAGCTTGCTGTTGAACACGCCGAGCAGGATCAGGAACTCGCCCGCGAAGTTGGCCGAGCCGGGCATCGCGAGCGTCGCCAGCGCGACGATCAGGAACAGCGTCGCGAACACCGGCGCGCGGAACGCCACGCCGCCCATCTCGCGGATGTCATCGGAGCCTGTCCGCTCGTGCAGCAGCGCGACGATGAAGAACAGCGGCGCGACCACGAGCGCGTGGTTGAGCATCTGCAGCAGCGCGCCCTGCGCGCCGGCCGCCTCGCCCAGCGCGAAGATGCCGAGGGTGATGAAGCCGAGCTGCGCGACCGAGGAGTAGCCGAGGATCAGTCGCACGTTCGTCTGCGTGAACGCCTGCGCGGAGGCGTACAGGATCGACGCGAGCGCGATCAGCATCATCACCGTCTGGAAGTCCTGGCTGGCGTCGGGGAAGATCGGCAGCACCACGCGCAGGAACCCGTAGGCCGCGACCTTCGAGAGCACCGCGGAGAACACGGCCAGCACCGGCAGCGGCATGCTGCGGTAGGCGTCCGGCATCCAGCCGTGGAACGGGAACGCCGGCATCTTGATCAGGAACGCGAGCGCGAACGCGACGAAGATCCAGCGCTGCGTGCTCTCGCCGAGCGGCACGTCCGCGAGCGCCGCGATCGAGAAGCTCTCGCCGCCGTTCGCGGTGATGCCCGTGGCGACCGCCGCCGCGAGCATCAGCAGCGAGCCGACGAGCGTGTAGACGACGAGCTTGAACGTCGCCGCCACCCGGTCCGGCCCGCCCCACTGGCCGACGAGGAAGTAGAACGGCACCAGCATCAGGTCGAAGAACAGGACGAACAGGATCAGGTCCTGCGCCATGAACGCGCCCAGCACGGCGGTCTCCGCGAGCCCGAGGTGGAACGCGAACAGCTTGACCCGATCGGCCGGCGGCCGCACCAGCACCCACAGCGCCGAGGCCGAGAACAGGAGCGCGGTCAGCGCGATCAGCCACAGGTTGAGCCCGTCGACGCCGAGCATGTACCGCACGCCCAGCTCCGGGATCCACTTGTCGTCGGTCACGTACTGCAGACCGTCCGACGCCGTCTGGAAGTCGAACAGCATCATCACCGAGTAGGCGAGCGACACGAGCGAGCCGACGAGCAGCATCAGCGGCGCGGCTCCACGCGGCAGCAGCGCGCCGAGCGTCGCGAGCGCGAGCGGGAAGAACAGCAGGATCGAGAGGTGGATGGTCACGAGGCGGCGATCAGGAAGTAGAGCCCGAGGGCGGTGAGGCCGACCAGCAGCAGCGCGGCGTAGTAGCGGACGAAGCCGGACTGGGCTGCGCGGACCGCCGCGGAGCCGGCGCGCACCGCGCCCGACGGGCCGCCGACGAACAGGCCGTTGACGACGACGCGCTCGAACACGTCGCGCGCGAAGCGGCCGAACATCGCGAACGGGCGCACGACGAGCGTGTCGATGATCTCGTCGAAGTACCACTTGCGCGCGAACAGCGTGTAGAGCGGGACGAGCCGCGCCCGCAGCCCGGACACGGCGCGGCGCTCGGGGTCCGCGACCCAGAGCCGGTACGCGATCGCGATGCCGCTCAGCGCGAGCACGGCGCCGACCGCGAGGCCGATCCACGTCACGCCGTCGGACGGCTGGAGCGTCTCGTAGTACCGCGAGTCGTGGAACGACGGCTCGAGGAACGTGTGCAGCACGTCGGTCACCTTCGGGATCTGCAGCGCGCCGGCGAACACGGCGCCGACGGCGAGCAGCGCCATCGCGACCTTCATGCTCCACTCGCGCTCGGCGATGTGGTGGTCCGGGCCGGGGAAGCCGACATCGGTGTCCTCGACCTCGCCGGTCGCCGGGTTGCGGTGCTCGGGCGCGTGGTAGAGGTGCCCGGCCTCGAGCTCGCGCGCGGGCTCGACCGGCGGTCCGTAGAACGCCCGGAAGATCATCCGCCACGTGTAGATCGCGGTCATGAACGAGCCGACGTAGCCGAGCACGCCGAGCACGATGTGCCAGTCGTCGCGCGCGATCACGAACGCGAGGATCTCGTCCTTGGAGAAGAAGCCGGAGAACGGCGGCACGCCCGCGAGCGCGAGGCCGCCGATCACCATGCAGCCGAACGTGAACGGCATCGCGCGCCGGAAGCCGCCCATCTTGTCGAGGTTCTGCTCGCCGGCCATCGCGGCGATCACGGAGCCGGCGGCCATGAAGAGCAGCGCCTTGAAGAACGCGTGCGTCATCAGGTGGAACAGCCCGGAGACGTACGCGAACGAGCAGACGGCCATGACCATGTAGCCGATCTGCGACATGGTCGAGTACGCGATCACGCGCTTGAGGTCGGTCACGACGAGGCCGATCGAGGCGGCGATCAGCAACGTCACGCAGCCGACGACCGCGCCCACGTCGGCCGCCGCCGGGGCCTGCTCGAACAGCGGGTGCATGCGCGCGATCAGGTAGACGCCGGCGGTGACCATCGTCGCCGCGTGGATCAGGGCGCTGACCGGGGTCGGGCCCTCCATGGCGTCCGGGAGCCAGGTGTGCAGCGGCACCTGCGCGGACTTCGCGAACGCGCCGACGAGCAGCAGCAGGCAGCCGGCCACGAGGTCGCCGTCGTTGCGCGAGAACTCGCCGGCGCCCTCGAACGCGCGCAGGAAGTCGAGCGAGCCGGTGTGCTTGAAGATGAAGTACGTCCCGAGCACGAGGCCGACGTCGCCCACCACGTTGATGACGAACGCCTTGATGCCTGCCGCGGTCGCGGTCGCGCGCCGGTACCAGAAGCTGATCAGCAGGTAGGAAGCGGCGCCGACGAACGCCCAGCCGACGATCAGGACGAAGAAGTTCCCGGCCAGGACCAGCAGCAGCATGCTGAACACGAAGAAGTTCAGGTACGCGAAGAAGCGCGTGTAGCCGCGGTCCGACGCCATGTAGGAGACCGAGTAGAGGTGGATCAGCGTCGAGATGCCCGACACCACCAGCGCCATGAAGATCGACAGCGGGTCGAGCAGCAGCGAGAGTTGCGCGTTGACCCCGACCGTGTTCGCGTAGTCCCACGCCACCGTCGTGACCTGGCGCTCCTCCGCGCCGAGGTCCTGGAGCGCGAACAGCGCGCCGATCGCCGACGCGAACGACAGCGCGATCGCGAGCGTGCCGATGTACCC
>DATHJG010000905.1:0-2691 GCA_035489875.1 Solirubrobacteraceae bacterium
GGTGCTGTACGGCTGGCACCTGTCGTTCGCGTTCGAGGGCGCCGTGCGGCACGACCTGGTGCACGTCGCCCAGCACGCGAGCTTCATCGCGGCGGGCATCCTCGTGTGGTGGTCGGCGCTCGAGCCCAAGCGCCGCCAGCTCCACGGCGACCTGTGGAAGATCGGGCACATCCTGGGGGCGCGGATGATCGGGATGTTCCTCGGGATGGCGTTCGTGCTGATCCGCTCGCCCGTCTACGCCGGCGTGTACGGCGCGGGCGAGCGCCGGGGGATCGGCGCGATGGCCGACCAGCAGACGGCGGGGGCGATGATGGTCGCCGTCGACATCCTGATAATGGTCTTCGCGCTCGCGTTCTTCTTCTGGCAGGCGGCGCGGCAGTACGACCGCGACGTGGCCAAGGAGCGCGCCAAGGAGCGCGCCGGCGCGGCTACTTGACGGTGAGCTTGCCCTCCATGCCGCCCTCGCGGTGGCCGGGCACGGAGCAATAGAACGTGTAGTCGCCGGGTTGCAGGTCGACGTTGACCATCGACGTGCCGCCGTCCTGCACGACCTCGCCCTTCTCGTTGACGCCGCCGCCCTCGAGCGAGATGTCGTGGGGCGTCGAGGACTCGTTGGGGGAGTCGATCTCGAGCTGGCCGGCCGGCGCCTCGGCGTCCTTGAACGTGTACGCGAGGGCCCCGTTCGGGTCGGCCGGGATCTCGAGCTTGCCGCCCTGCGCCTCGGCGAGCGCCTGCTGCTCGGGGGCGCCGGCGGCGGCCAGGCGGCCGGTGTCCTTGCCGGGCTTCGCCGCGGCCGAGGCGACGTAGGCGGCGACGTCCTGCGCGTCATCCCCCTTGACGAGCATCGCGGGCATGGGCGGCACTTCCTTGCCGGTGGCGCGATCGATCGACGGGTTGCGGTTGGGGTGGAGGATCTGGCCGTGGACGAGGCCCTCGTACGTCGAGCGGCCGAGCCCGTCGCGCTCGGACTGCTGCCACGCCTCGTCGAGGCTGGGCCCGACGACGCCCTTGGCGTCGGCGCGCGCGAGCGTGTGGCAGGCGGCGCATCTCTGTACGAACAGCGTCTTGCCGTTGACGAGGTTGTTGCCGTCGTCCTTGAGCTCACAGCCCGTGAGCGAGACCACGGCGACCGCCGCCAGGAGCGCCGTCCGTACCCATCCTCCGATCATGGCGCGGGATCCTACTTGCTGAGGTGGCGGGGTGAGTCAGGGCTGCGGGAGGCCGTCGAGGCGGCCTTCGGCGGCCGCGATCACGGTGCGCGCGACGCCGTCCCAGGAGTAGCGCTCGCGTGCGACGCCGACGATCGCCGCGCGCGTGCGGGCGCGGAGGTCGGCGGGCGCCTCGAGCCACGACGCGAGCCCGTCCGCGAGCTGCTCGACGGCGTGCGGGCCGACCTCGAACGTCAGCCACGGCCGCACCTCGGCGGGAGCGGCGTCGGCGAGCGCGCGGGCGACCTCGGCCATGCCCGAGTGGCCGGCGACCACCGGCAGCGCGCCGCAGGCGGCCGCCTCCGCGGCGACCATCCCGAACGACTCGGGGAACGTGCTCGGCATCGCCATCGCGTCGGCGGCGGGCAGGACGTCGGTGAGCTCCTCGTGCTCGAGCCGACCCGCCCAGTGGACGCGGGCGGCCATGCCGGCGGCGGCGGCGCGGTAGGCGCCGGTCTCGAGCCCGAGCGCGTCGAGGAACGCGGCGAGCTCGGGCAGCTCGCGCCCGTCCTCCCCGCGGAGCGCGCGGGCCTCGTCCAGGTCGCCGCGCGACAACGCGGCGCCGAGCCCCTCCAGCCGCTCGCGGAACGCGCCGAAGCCGACGACCAGCAGCCGCGCGTCGGGCGCCCGGCGGAGCACGAGCGGCCAGGCGGCGAGCAGCAGCTCCACGCCCTTGGAGGCGATCAGCTTGCCCACGTAGACGACGATCCGGTCCCGCCCGACGTCGAGCTGCGCGAGCGCGGCGGCCGCCTCGGCCGCGGAGCGGGCGAACGACGAGCCGGTGTGGGGCGAGGCCGGCGCCGCGGCGGCGTCAAGCGCGGCCACGAGGCGCCCGAGGCCGGCCGCCGCGGCCACCTCGTCGCGCGGGCCGAACCGGGTGACGTCGACGCCCGGCGGGCCGAGGCGGGTCTTGTCACGGAGGCCGGGCTCGCCGAGCGCCGCCCACAGGCTCTCGCCGGTGTGGCGGGAGCCGACGAGCACGCCGCGCGCCGACGCCAGCCCCTCGCGCGCGGCCGGCAGGAAGCGCGGGTGCGGCTTGACCGTGTACTCCAGCGCGCTGCCGTGGATCTTGACCGCGTACGGCACGCCGGTGCCGGCGAGCGCGCGCGCCAGGATCAGCGGGCCCATCACGAGGTGGTTGGCCAGCGCGACGTCCGGCCGCGCCCGGGCGGCGACCTCGCGTACGGCCTCGACGTTGCGCTCCACGTACGCCGCGACCTCGTCGTCGGTGAGCGCCGGGTACGGCCGCGCCTCGACGCCCTCGTAGCGGTCGGCCACGTAGACCGGCAGCAGGCCGCCGATGTCCGGCCGGTACGCGGTCGCGCGCTGCGGGTCGCGCCGCACGGTCAGGTCCAGCGCGCCGCCGTCCCAGTCGCCGGCGGCGGCGAACGCGACCGGAGGCGTTGCTAGGCTGCACGCCGATGAGTCAGCGCCAGCTTTATCGCTTGCGCACCCCGTCGACCGGCCGCGAGGTGCTGCTGCC
>DATHJG010000906.1:0-2401 GCA_035489875.1 Solirubrobacteraceae bacterium
TGCGTTCCCCGGCCACGCCATTTGCTGCCTGCGCAGCTCCTGGCCGCGACCCTGCCGCCGACGGTGGGGCTGGCGCCTCGTCGCTCGCACATGAGACATGGGTGCATGAATGAACGAGCGGGCGATCCTCCTCGCGGGCGGTCAGGTCGTCGACGGCACCGGAGCCCCGGCGCGTCGCGGCGATGTGCTCGTCGTCGACGGACGCATCGCCGCGGTCGAACCGACGATCGAGCACGCCGACGCCATCACGATCGACGTCACGGGCAACGTGGTCACCCCGGGGTTCATCGACCTCCACTCGCACGCCGACCTCTCGCTGCTCGCGTTCCCGTCCGCCGACAGCGCGCTGCGCCAGGGCGTCACGACAGTCGCGATCGGCAACTGCGGCGGAGGCCCCGCGCCCCTGCGGCACGGCGAGCCCGCCGGGGCGGTCGCCTTCGGGTACGACCCGGCGTGGGGCATCGACACCAGCTGGTCGAGCTTCGGCGAGTACACCGGCCGCCTCGACGGAACCGGCATCAACGTCGCCCCGCTCGTCGCCCACGGTGCGCTGCGGAACGCGGCGATGGGGCTCGAGCAGCGCGCGGCCCACCCCGACGAGGTGCGATCGATCGTCGACGCGCTGGGCGAGGCGCTCGACGAGGGCGCGTTCGGCATGTCGACCGGGCTCGAGTACCAACCGGGCATGTGGGCCGACCCTGGCGAGCTCGGTGCCCTCGTCGCCACGGTCGGCGCGCGCAGTCGCCTCTACGCCACCCACATGCGCGACCGGGCGGCCGGGCACGGCACCGCGACCGCGGAGGCCGTCGACGCCGCCCGCAACACCGGCGCCCGCCTCCAGCTCTCGCACTTCGCGTCCCGGCCCAACGCGCCGGACGCGGCACGCGACGAAGCGTTCCGTCGCGTCGCCGACGCCGCGGAGGCGGGGTTGCCCGTTGGCATCGACACGTTCCCCGAGGTCTGGGGTCCGGCCCTGCTGATCGATCTGCTCCCGCCGTGGGCCCTCGAGGGCGAGGCCACCGACGTCCTCGGTCGACTCCGCGATCCCCACCAGCGGGCCCGGATCGAGGACGAGGTCACGGCCGCGCCGCGGTTTCTCGCCCAGATCGCCGGCTACGCCCAGATCTACGTGAGCGACACACCCGACGGGTCGATTACCCCAGGTACCGCGCTGACCGAGCTCGCCGCGCAGCGCGGCGTGCCGGTCGTGCAGGCGTGCCTCGACCTCCTGCTCCACGCCGGAACGGACCTTCGCGCGGTCGCCATCCGCCACGTCTACGCGACCGAGGACGACCTGCGGCGCACGCTGTCGCTGCCGTATTGCAGCGTCGCCAGCGACGGCGTCGTCACGTCCGGCGAGGGCGCCGACTGCAAACTGCGGTGGAGTGCGTCGGCCTATGGCTACGCAGCGCGAACGCTCGAGCACTACGTCCACGACGTCGGCTTCTTCACGCTCGAAGAGGCGGTCCGCCGCATGACCAGCCTCCCGGCCGAACAGCTCGGCCTCGCCGACCGCGGCGCCGTCCGCGTCGGCGCCCACGCCGACCTTGTCGTGTTCGACCCGGCGACGATCCACGACCGCAGCACCCCCGACGACATGGCCCGTCACCCGACGGGCATCCACCATGTGCTCGTCAACGGGCAGCTCGCCGTCGATCGCGGCCGGTCCACCAGCAGCCGCAGTGGGCGGCTGCTGCAGCCGTGACCACCTCCGCCGAAGGGCTGACCCCATGACCACCATTGCGTTCCCCGGCCACACCACCTGCTGCCTGCGCAGCGTCTGGCCGCGACCCTGCCAGCGACGGTGGGGCAGGCGCCTCGTCGCTCGCACCCAAGACATGGTGTACCGGTGACCACCTCGCACCGCATCGAGGCCGACCTGTTGCTCCCCGGCGACGGCGAGCCCGTCGTCGACGGCTGTGTGGTCGTCGACGACGGGGTCATCACCTACGCCGGTCCCAAGGCCCTTGCCCCGCCGACGCCGGCCGCGCCGACCGTGCGGACGCCGGTCGTCATGCCGGGCATGTGGGACAGCCACTGCCACCTCTTCGGCATCGTCGCCGCCAACCTGCAACACCTCGCCACCGACGCCGTACCGCTGCGGGCGATGCGCATCGGGCGCGACGTCGAGCGGGCGCTGGGCGCCGGCTTCACCAGCCTGCGTGAAGTCGGCGGGCTCGGGGTCCACCTCGCCAGGGCGATCGCCGAGGGCACTGTGGTCGGCCCGGAGATCTACGCCGCCGGGGCGTTGTTGTCGACCACCGGCGGTCACGGCGACATCCACAGCCTGCCGGAGGCGTTCGTCGCGACGTGCGAGCGGTTCCACGACCTCGAGCTGTGCGACGGCGTGCCCGAGTGCCTGCGAGCCGTGCGCCGCCAGCTGCGCCGCGGGGCGAGGGTG
>DATHJG010000907.1:0-5552 GCA_035489875.1 Solirubrobacteraceae bacterium
CGTGTACGCGACGCAGTCGTAGCGGCCGGCCGGCGTCGCGGGGTCGCGCTCGGCGGCGCGCCGCCCGTCGGTCTCCGGGAAGACCTCGCACTCGGTGCCCTTGATGTCGCCGTCGAGCGTGCCGGCCGCGACGCGCGCCCGCGCGTCCTCGGTGATCTTCTGCTCGCCGAAGCGCAGCAGCCGCGCGCGGTGCGCGGTCAGGCCCTCGCCGGCCGTCGCCGCGGGACCCTGTGCGCGCACGGGGCGCGCGTCGCGCACCTGGCGCGCCCGCTCGACCTCGCGCAACTGGGCCCGGCGCTGCGCGGCGCGCTCGCGCTCCCCGGCCGCGTCGTCGCGCAGGCCGGAGACGACCGGGACGGCGATCGCGGCGAGCACGACGACCGTCGCGCCCGCGATCAGCAGCGCGCGCCACGGGATGCGGCGCGGCGCCCGCGCGGTCAGGTCGGCGCCGCAGCTCGAGCACAGGCGGCCGCCGTCGCGCTGGACGCTCCCACATGCCGGACAGCGCCGTTCGCGCGGGGCGAGCGCGGCGGCGACGTCATCGCGCTGCGAGGCACGGGCGTCCGCCCACCGGTCGTCGTCGGGCAGGGTCATGTGCGACCAGCATATATGCTCTCAGCACACATGGATCACGATCTCAACGTCGTCGGCGCGCTGGCCGTCGCGCTCGGCGACCGGATGCGGGACGCCACCGAGGAGGCGGCCGGCATGAGCGGGGCGCTCCCGGCGGCGCTCGCCTCGCTGCACGAGTGGGCCGGCGGGCGCACGATCGACACCCTGGCCGGGGGCCTGCGCTTGAGCCACTCCCGCACCGTCCGGGTGATCGACCGCCTCGCCGCCGAGGGCCTCGCGACGCGCGAGCGCGATCGGGCGGACGGGCGCGGTGTGCTCGTCCGGCTGACGCCGGCGGGCGAGCGCGCCGGCGCGGCTATGCTGGCCGCACGCGATGCGGCGCTCGCGGCGGCGCTGAGCAGGCTGGAATCGGAGGACCGGCGCGCGCTCGCCGGGCTGGCGGAGCAGGTGCTGGAGGGCGTGACGACCGGTCGCCGCTCGGCGCGCTCGACCTGCCGGCTGTGTGAGAGCCATGCCTGCGGGCACGACGATGGTCGCTGCCCGGTCACGCGCGGGGCGGATGCCGCGGAGGCGAGCGCCTCCGCGGCACACTAGCCTGGTCCCGCCGCCTCAGTCGGGCGGCGGGAGCGCTTCGTCGCCGTCGTCGTCCCAGACCAGCGGCTCGAGATCATGAGCGAGCAGCCGGCGGGCGGGGACGTCCTCGTCCGGACGGATCGGGGCTACGGGCTGGATGTCCTTCTGGGGCCGCTCTACGCGGATGTCGAAATGGCTCATGGGGACCACGCTACCTGTCCTTCGGACGCCCGTGTGCCGGTTCCTGCCTGCATACAAGTACACAAGCGTTCAGGTGTCCGCGAGCGCGCTGCGCAGGGCCTCGTCGAGCTGCGGATGGGCGTACGCGAAGCCGAGCGCCCGGGCGCGGTCCGGCACCGCCCGCTTGCCGCTCACGACGATGTCGGCCATCTCGCCGTAGAGCAGTCGCACCGCCAAGCCTGGGACGGGAGCGACCGCGGGGCGGCGCAGCGCGCGGCCGAGCGCGCGGCTGAACTCCCTGTTGGTCGGCGGCTCCGGCGCCGTCGCGTTGACCGCGCCGGTCCACGCCGGCTCGTCGAGCGCGGCGAGGTAGAGGCCGACGAGGTCGTCGACGTGGATCCACGGCAGGTACTGCTGCCCACCGGCGACCGGGCCTCCGATGCCGAGCCGGAAGAACGGCAGCATCTTCGCCAGTGCCCCGCCGCCCTTGATGAGCGCGACGCCGGTGCGCAGCCGCACGACGCGGACGCCGAGCTCCTCCGCCGCGGCCGCCTCGCGCTCCCACGCGACGCACACCTGGGCGAGGAAGTCGCCGCCCGGCGGCGTCTCCTCGGTCAGCGGCTCGCTGCCGTGTGGCCCGTAGTAGTCGATGCCGGACGCCGACACGAGCACGCCCGGGCGCGGGTCGGCGGCGCGTATGCCGGCGACGAGATTGCGCGTCCCCAGCTCGCGCGAGGAGAGGATCCGGCGCTTGGCCTCGGCGGTCCAGCGCTGGGCGACGTCCTCGCCGGCGAGATGCAGCACGCCGTCGCGGCCGGCGAGCGCGGCCGCGGGCGCCGGCTCGCGCTCCGGCTGCCAGGCGACGGCGTCGACGCCCAGCGCCACGCGGGCCTTGCCGGGGTCGCGCGAGAGCACGGTCACCTCGTCGCCGCGGCGCTGCAGCGCGCCGACGAGCCGCGTCCCGATCCGTCCCGTCGCCCCGGTGACGGTCACCCGCATGCCGGCATCATCCCGTGCCGGGCGTGGCGGTCGACCCGACGGCCCGGAAGTCCGCCGTGTCGCCCCGGGCGTAGCCGAACTCGCCCGCGTCGGCCTCCGCCCAGCCGCTGCTCCGTGCCTCGCCGGCGACCGCGTCGGCCACCGCGGGCGCGACGTCGCGGTTGAACGCGGACGGGATCACGTAGTCCTCGCGCAGGTCGTCGCCGACGATCGCCGCGATCCCCTCGGCGGCCGCCATCTTCATCGCCTCGGTGATCTCGCGCGCCCGGACGTCGAGCGCGCCGCGGAAGATGCCGGGGAAGCACAGGACGTTGTTGATCTGGTTCGGGTAGTCCGAGCGGCCGGTCGCGATCACCCTTGCGTACCGCGCCGCCTCCTCGGGCGTGACCTCGGGCGTGGGGTTGGCCATCGCGAACACCATCGCGTCCGGCGCCATCGCGGCGAGCGCCTCGGCCGGCATCACGCGCGCCCCGGACAGCCCGACGAACAGGTCGACGCCCTCGATCACGTCGGCCGGGCCGCCGGCGCGGCCTTCGCGGTTGGTCTCGTCGGCGAGCCAGCGCTTCATCGCCGGCAGCGACGCGTAGTCCTCGCGGCCGCGATGCAGCGCGCCGCGCGAGTCGCAGCCGATCACGTCGCGCACGCCGGCCTCGAGCAGGATCTTCGCCACGGCGATCCCGGCGGCGCCGACGCCGACGATCAGCGCGCGGACGTCCTCGATCCGGCGGCCGGTGAGCTTGCACGCACCGAGCAGCGCCGCGAGCGTGACCACCGCCGTCCCGTGCTGGTCGTCGTGGAAGACCGGGATCGGCAGGTCGGCCTTCAGCCGCTCCTCGATCTCGAAGCAGCGCGGCGCGCTGATGTCCTCCAGGTTGATGCCGCCGAAGCCGGGGGCGATCGCCTTCACCGTGGCGACGATCGCGTCGGTGTCCTTCGTGTCGAGGCAGATCGGGAACGCGTCGACGCCGGCGAACTCCTTGAAGAGCATCGCCTTGCCCTCCATCATCGGCATCGCCGCGGCGGGTCCGATGTCGCCGAGGCCGAGCACGGCGCTCCCGTCGGTGACGACGGCGACCGTGTTGCGCTTGATCGTGTACTGGAACGCCTTGTCGGGGTCGGCGGCGATCGCCGAGCACACGCGCGCGACGCCCGGCGTGTACGCCATGCTCAGATCGTCCGCGGTGCGCAGCGCGTACTTCAGCCGGATCTCGAGCTTGCCGCCGACGTGCATGGCGAGCGTACGGTCGGACCAGTCGAGCACCTCGGCGCCGTCGACCGCGCGGACCGCATCTACGATCCGCTGCTCGTGCGCCTCGTCGCCCGCGTCGACCGTCAGGTCGCGCAGCGTGTGGTCGCGGGTCGTCTCGACCAGCTCGATGTCGCCGATCGTCCCGCCGGCCTCGCCGATCGCGCTCGCGACCCGCCCGAGCATCCCCGGGCGGTCGTCGATCCGGACGCGCAGCGTGAGCGAGAACTGGGCGGAGGTGGTCGGCGGCACCGCGAGGCTGAGGCTACTACCAGCGGCAGCCGGTCCCGTCACGTGTACAGGGCGGGGCGGCGGTCGCCCAGCGCGTGGTTGCGCGGGCCCAGGACCTTGTCGCGCGCCGCCGCGAGGTCGACGTCCGCGGTCAGCAGCGCCGGCGCGGCCTCGTCCGGCGGGCCCGCCAGCAGCCAGCCGTCGGGACCGGCGATCGCCGAGCCCGCGACCCACGTCACGCCGCGCTCCTCGCCGCAGCGGTCGCAGACGGCGACCGCGATGCGGTAGGTGGACGCGGCGACCATCGCGCGCAGCACCTCGATCGGCCGCTCGCCGTCGGGGCGCGGCTCGTCCGGCCAGTTGGTGGGCACGCACAGCAGCTCGGCGCCCCGCTCCGACGCGCTCCGCACCCACTCGGGGAACTCGAGGTCGTAGCAGACGATCACGGCGATCCGGCCGTGCGGGGTGTCGACGACCGGTGGCGGGCCGTCGCCGGGCGTGAAGACGAGCGACTCGCGATCCCACAGGTGCGCCTTGCGATAGACGGCACGGACGCCGCCGCCGTCGATCACCGCGGCGCTGTTGTACAGCCGCCCGTCGCCGCCGTCCTCGGCGAAGCCGCCGACGACCACGAGGTCGTGCGCCGCCGCCCGCTCCGCCCAGCCGCGCAGCGTCGGCCCGTCGGCGGGCTCGGCCAGCGCGCGCGCCTCGTCCGCGTCGCGGAACACGTAGCCGGAGGCCGCGAGCTCGGGCAGCACGACGACCCGCGCGCCGGCGGTCGCCGCGGCGTCGAGCGCCTCGAGCGCGCGCGCCCGGTTGCCTTCGAGGTCGCCGATCACCGGCGCGAGCTGATGGACGGCGACGCGCATCCGAGGACTGTAGTCTCGCGCCGCATGGCACCGCGCTACGGCCCGCCGGATGCGAGCAAGGCGCCCCGCTACACGGGCGTCCGCACGTTCGCGCGGCTTCCGCACGTGACCGATCCCGAGGGGGTCGACGCGGCCGTGGTCGGCGTCCCGTTCGACACCGCGACCAGCTTCCGCGCGGGCGCGCGTTTCGGCCCCGAGGGCATCCGCGCCGCGTCGCTGCTGCTGCGCCCGTGGCATCCCCCGCTGGAGGTCGACGTCTTCGCGACGCAGTCGCTCGTCGACTGGGGCGACCTCGCGATCACGCCCGGCAACGCCGAGCGGACCGCCGCGCAGATCCACGCGGGCCTGCGCCCGCTCGTCGCGGCGGGGGTCACGCCGCTCGTGCTCGGCGGCGACCACTCGATCGTGCTCGGCGAGCTGCGCGCGCATGCCGAGCGCCACGGCCCGCTCGCGCTGGTGCTGCTCGACGCGCACGCGGACACGTGGGACCAGTACTACGGCGAGCGCTACTTCCACGGCACGCCGTTCCGGCGCGCGCTGGAGGAGGGCCTGATCGCGCCGGAGCGCTCGACGCTCGCGGGCATGCGCGGCCCGCTCTACGCGCCGTCCGACCTCGACGAGCCGCGCGGATGGGGCTTCGAGATCCTGCCCTGCGACGAGCTGCGCGCGACCGACCCCGCCGCGTACGGGCGCCGCGTGCGCGAGCGCGCGTGCGACGCGCCGCTCTACCTCTCGTTCGACATCGACGTGATCGACCCGGCGTTCGCGCCGGCGACCGGCACGCCGGAGGTCGCCGGCCTGCTCCCGCACGAGGCGCTCGCGTTCCTCCGCGCGCTGGCCGGCCTCTCGTTCGCCGGCTTCGACGTCGTCGAGGTCGCGCC
>DATHJG010000908.1:0-2355 GCA_035489875.1 Solirubrobacteraceae bacterium
CCCGCTCGGCTTCACGCTCGTCGAAGGCGGTGAGACCCGCTCGGCGTCGGTGCGCAACGCGCTCGCCGCCGCCGGCGACGTCGACGCGGTCGCCGTGCACGACGCGGCGCGCCCGCTGGCGGGGGCCGAGCTGTTCATACGCACGCTGGCCGCGCTCGAGCACGCCGACGCGGCGATCGCCGCCGCCCGCGTGACCGACACGATCAAGGAGGCGGAGCCCGACGGCCTTGTCGTCCGCACGCACGACCGCGCGCGGCACGCCCGCCGCGGCGATCGCGTCGAGCGACCAGGCGACCATCGGGCGGCCGGCCAGGACGACGAACGCCTTCGGCCGGCCCGCGCCGAGGCGCTCGCCGGTGCCCGCCGCGACGACGATCGCAGCGGTTCGCAACAGCTCCGACGCACGAGCCGTAGGCCGCATCCGACCGCGGATCGTGCGTCGAAACCGAGTGGGGCGTCCTAGGCGGAGGCCGCCAGGTTCTCGCGCGTGAGGACATGGTCGAGGTACGCCTCGGCCTCGTCGTCGGACTTCTCGAGCGCGTACATCAGCTCGGACGCGAGGATCTTCTTGGCGCGCGTGTACATCTGCTTCTCGCCGGTGGAGAGACCCTTGTCCTGCTCACGGATGGCGAGGTTGCGCACCACCTCGGCGAGCTCGTAGATGTCGCCCGTCTTGATCTTGTCGCGGTTGTGCTTGAAGCGACGGTTCCAGTTCTTGGGCATGTCCGAGATGTCGGCGGACAGCACGCCCAGGACCTTCTGCACGGTCTCGGCGTCGATGATCCGGCGGAGGCCGGCCTTGCCGGCGTTCTCACACGGCACCATCACCGTCATGTCGTTGTGGAGGATCTTGATCGTGAGGTACTGGCGCACCTCGCCGAGGATCTCCTTGTCCTCCTTCTTCAGGACCTGCCCAGCACCATGATGCGGATACACCACATGGTCGCCGATCTCGAAGTCGATGCACTCGACCTCTCGCTCGAGCTCCAGGTCCTCGATCTGATCGATGGTCTCGGGGATGGTGTCCTCCTTCATCGGGGTTGGTCCGGGTGCCGGACCACCGGGCGGTTCATGTCTGCAGGTAACGGTCCACGAGGTTGATCTCCTGCAACCGGCGAAGGCCCTCGCGGATGTCCTTCGCGCGGATCTCCCCCACGCCGTCGACCGACTCCAGCTCGGGGTCGGTCGCGGCGAGGATCTCGTCCAGCCCGCGGAACTCGCGGACGATGTTCTGCACCACCAGCTTGGGGAGCCGAGGGATGCGGCCCAGGATGCGGTAGCCGCGGGGCGAGACGGGATAGTCGAGCGTGTTGACCTTGCGGTCGTAGCCCAGGATCTCGGCCAGGCGGCCGAAGTCGAGCAGGTCCTGATGGGGCAGCCGGGCGATGCCGTCGAGCGCGTTGGCGAAGGCGTCGTCCTCCGGCTCGGCCAGGTAGTCGTGCAGCAGCGCGGCCTTGTCGGCGGCGACGCCGACCATCGTCTCCTCGAGCTGCATCTCGATCAGCCGGCCCTCGGTGCCGAGCTCGACGATGTAGCGCTCGATCTCGACCGCCATGCGCGTGACGAGCTCGGCGCGCTGGAGGACCGTGAGGACGTCGTGGAGCGTGACGCCGCCCTCGAACTCCAGCGCGGTCAGGCGCGTGGAGACCTGGTCCAGGCGGCTGCGGTACTTGTCGAGCGTCGCCAGGCCCTGGTTGGCCTTGGCGAGCACCGCCGGGATCTCCTCGAGGATGTACTTCGCGCCGTCGACGTAGAGCGAGACGACGTCGCGTCGCTGGCTGACCGCGATCACGAGCGCGTCGGTCTGCTTGGACACGCGCTCGGCCGTGCGGTGGCGGGTGCCGGTCTCGGTGGTGAGGATCGTGGGATCCGGCATCAGCTGGACGTTGCACCACGGGATCTTCGTCGCGTTCGCGTTCAGCGCGATCGCGCCGTCCATCTTGGCGAGCTGGTAGAGCAGCGCTGGCGAGTAGTCGATATCGAGCTTGATCCCGCCCGAGAACAGGAACGCGAGCTCGTCCGGGTCGCCGATGACGATGAGTCCGCCGGTGCGCGCATGGACGATGTTGTCGATGCCCTCGCGCACCGCCGAGCCGGGTGCCACCATCTCGAGCGCCTTGACGAGGCTGGGCTCCTGCCGCGCTTCGAGCTCAATGAGCTCTTCCCCTGATCGCGGCGTCATCAGAAGGTAATTCTAGCAGCCCATTTAGTCGTCATTTACCCCACATTTTGGCTCTGTGGAGCCGAATGCGGGGGGTTGTCAAAGCGGTTTCAACGTGCTACGCGGCAATCGCCACAAGCGCTTGGGGGCCCGTCCAAGAAGTCGGCACGACCGGACGACGACCGTGGACACTT
>DATHJG010000909.1:0-7337 GCA_035489875.1 Solirubrobacteraceae bacterium
GGCGTCTCCAACGTCTCGTTCGGCGTCGGCCTGCCCGCGCGCTCGGTCCTGAACTCCGTCTTCCTGCACCACTGCGTGGAGGCCGGGCTGGACCTCGCGATGGTCAACCCGAACCACATCACGCCGTACGCGGAGATCGGCGCGGAGGAGCGCGCGCTCGCCAACGATCTCGTCTTCAACCGGCGCGAGGACGCGCTCGAGCGCTTCATCGCGCACTTCGAGGAGAAGGCGTCGCACGCCGACGAGGCCGAGGCGGCCGATCCGACCGCGGGCATGGAGCCCGAGGAGGCGCTGCACTGGCACATCCTGCGGCGCAAGAGGGACGGCGTCGAGGCCCAGATCGACAGCTCGGTCGAGAAGATCGGCGCGGTCCCGACGCTCAACGACGTGCTGCTGCCCGCCATGAAGGAGGTCGGCGACAAGTTCGGCGCCGGCGAGCTGATCCTCCCGTTCGTGCTGCAGAGCGCCGAGGTGATGAAGCGCGCGGTGGCCCAGCTCGAGCAGTACCTCGACAAGCTCGAGGGCTACACGAAGGGCACCGTCGTCCTCGCGACCGTGTTCGGCGACGTGCACGACATCGGCAAGTCGCTCGTCAACACGATCCTCACCAACAACGGCTACACGGTCGTCGACCTCGGCAAGCAGGTCCCGATCGGCAAGATCCTCGACGCCGCGAAGGAGCACGACGCCACCGCGATCGGCCTGAGCGCGCTGCTCGTATCCACCTCGAAGCAGATGCCGCTCTGCATCCAGGAGCTGCACTCGCACGGGCTGGAGTTCCCGCTGCTCGTCGGCGGCGCCGCGATCAACCGCAAGTTCGGGCTGCGCGCGAACTACCCGGACGGCAAGGAGTCCGACGCGATCTACGCGCCGGGCGTCTTCTACTGCAAGGACGCGTTCGAAGGGCTGGCCGTGATGGACCAGCTCGTCGACGACGACGCGCGCCAGGGCCTCGTCGACGGCGTCCGCGAGGAGGCCCGCCGGCTGCGCGAGGAGGGCGAGACCGAGGTGGTGTACGACTTCACCGACGACTCGGTCCGCTCCCCCGTCGCCACCGACAACCCGGTGCCCGAGCCCCCGTTCTGGGGCGCGCGCGAGATCCCGGTCGACCGCGACGAGCTGTACTCCCACCTCGACACCCACGTGCTGTTCAAGTTGCACTGGGGCGGACGTGGCGTGAAGGGCGAGGCGTGGCGCCGGCTGGTGGAGGACGACTTCCGCCCGCGCCTCGAGCGCATGTGGCGGGAGGCCGACTACCTGCACCCGCGGGCGCTGCTCGGCTACTTCCCCTGCTACTCCGAGGGCAACGAGATCGTCGTGCTCGACCCGGACGACCGCACGACGGTGCTCGAGCGGCTCGTCGCCCCGCGCCAGCCGAACGGCGACCGGATCTGCCTCGCCGACTTCTACCGCCCGAAGGAGAGCGGCGAGCTCGACGTCGTCGCGCTGCAGGCCGTGACCGTGGGCGACGAGGTGACCGAGCTGATGGCGCGCCTGGAGACCGACGGCGAGTTCGCCGAGCAGCTCTTCACCCACGGGCTGGGCGTCCAGGTCGCCGAGGGACTGGCGGAGTGGCTGCACTGGCGCGTGCGCGGCGAGCTCGGGATCCCGGCGACCCAGGGCCGGCGCTACTCGTGGGGCTACCCGGCGATCCCGGAGCAGTCCGAGCACGAGAAGGTCGACACGCTGCTGGGCCTCGACAAGATCGGCATGCAGCTCACGGGCGGCTACGCGCCGCAGCCGGAGCAGTCCACGCTCGCCATCGTCGCGCACCACCCGGAGGCGATCTACTTCGGCACCACCAGCGGCCGGCTCCTCCGCGACGGCCACAAGGGCCGGGCGGACGACGTCATCAAGGGCAGCCCGCGCGACCCGTCGCTGTTCGGCGAGATCGACGACGCCGAGCCGGAGCTCGAGCCCGAGCTCGCGAGCTAGCGTCCCGCAACACCCGTCCGTTCGTCGAGCGGGAGACCACCCCGCCGACGCTCCGGAAAACTAGACTCGCGATCGTGAAGGTCCTCTGCATCGATGGCGGTGGCATCCGCGGTCTGATCCCCGCGCTGGTGCTCGCCGAGATCGAGCGGCGGACGCAGCGGCGGATCGCGGACATGGTCGACCTCGTCGCCGGGACGTCGACGGGCGGCATCCTCGCCTGCGCGCTGACGCGGCCGGGGCCCGACGGCACGCCGCTGTTCTCGGCCGAGGAGGTGGCGGAGATCTACGTGGAGGAGGGTCCGCGGATCTTCCGCCGGAGCCTGCTCAAGCGCATCCGCTCCGTCGAGGGCTGGGTCGACGAGCGCTACGAGGACGACGGCCTCAACGCCGCGCTGGACCGCTACCTCGGCGACGCGGCGCTCTCGGACGCGCTGACCGACGTGCTCGTGACCGCGTACGAGATCCGCGACCGGTTCGCGTTCTTCTTCCGCGCCGCGCGCGCCCGGCGCGACCCGGCGTACGACTTCCCGCTCGTGCAGGTCGCCCGCGCCACCTCCGGGGCGCCGAGCTACTTCGAGCCGAGCGAGGCGACGGACCGCGCCGGCGCGCGCACGTACCCGCTGATCGACGGCGGCGTCTTCGCCGTCAACCCGTCGATGTGCGCCTATGCCGACGTCGTCGCGGCCGGGCGCGCGGACGAGCTGGAGCTGATGCTGTCGCTCGGCACCGGCGAGCACACGCGCGCGTACACGTACGAGGAAGCCCGCACGTGGGGGCAGCTCGCGTGGGCGCGGCCGGTGCTCGAGATGGTGTTCGACGGCGTGGCCGACACGACCGAGTTCGTTGCCGGCACGGTCATGGGCGAGCGCTACGTCCGCCTCCAGACCGCGCTGGACGTCGCCTCCGACGACCTCGACGACGCCAGCGAGTCCAACCTCGCTCACCTGCGCACGGAGGCCGACCGGCTGATCGCCGCGTCGGCGTCCGAGCTCGACCGCGTCTGCGCGATCCTTGCCGCCTGAGCGCGCGACACTCACACCCGGCCTGCTGGAGCGGGACGCCGAGCTGGCGGCGCTCGACGACCTGGTCGCCGGCGCGGCCGGCGGGCGCGGCCGGCTGACGCTGATCGAGGGGCCGGCCGGGATCGGCAAGTCGGGGCTGCTCGCCGGGCTGCGCGAGCGCGCCGGCGGCGGACCGCCCCGTCCGGCCGTGCGCGACGACGGCGCGGCCCCGCGCGGCGGGCCTCTGCGCGTGCTCGCCGCCCGCGCCTCGGAGCTCGAGCGCGAGTTCGCGTTCGGCGTCGTGCGGCAGCTCTTCGAGGCCGACGTCGCGGTGCGGCGCGACGCGGCCCTCGCCGGCGCCGCCGCGCCGGCGGCCGCGGTGTTCGAGGCCGAGCCGGCGGCGGACGGCGGGCTCGGCGCCTCGTTCGCGGCGCTGCACGGGCTCTACTGGCTCACGCTCAACCTCGCCGCCGAGCGCCCGCTGCTGCTCGCGGTCGACGACCTGCACTGGTGCGACCGGCCCTCGCTGCGCTTCCTCGCCTACCTGGCCCGCCGGCTCGACGGCGCGCCGGTGCTCGTCGCGACCACGCTGCGCTCGAACGAGCCGCCGACCGACCCCGCGCTGCTCGGCGAGATCGTCAACGACCCCGCCACGCTCCCGCTCCGCCCCGGCCCGCTGAGCGCGACCGCGGTGGACGAGCTCGTGCGCGAGCGGCTGGGCGCCGGCGCCGACGTGGCGTTCTGCACCGCCTGCCACGAGGCGACCGGCGGCAACCCGCTGCTGCTGCGCCAGCTCCTGCGCGCGCTCGAGGCCGAGGGCGTGCGGCCGGAAGCGGACCAGGCGGCGGTCGTGCGCGCGATCGGGCCGCGCGCGGTCTCGGGCACCGTGCTGCTGCGGCTGGCGCGGCAGTCGTCCGACGCGCGGGCGGTCGCGCGGGCCGCGGCCGTGCTGGGCGAGAGCGCCGCGCTGCCGGCAGTCGCCGTGCTCGCCGGCACCGACGAGCGCGCCGCCGCCGCGGCGACCGGCGAGCTGATCCGCGCCGAGATCCTGCGTCCCGACCCGCCGCTCGGGTTCGTCCACCCGCTCGTCCGCGACGCCGTCTACCACGAGATCCCGCCGGCCGAGCGCGAGCTCGAGCACGAGCGGGCCGCGCTCGTGCTGCGCGACACGGGCGCCGGGATCGAGCAGACGGCGGCGCAGCTCCTCGTGGCCCCGCGCCGCGGCGAGCCGTGGGTGGCCGAGCTGCTCCAGCGCGCCGGCGCCGCCGCGATGCGCAAGGGCGCGGCCGACAGCGCGGTCGCCTACCTGCGCCGGGCGCTGGACGAGCCGCCGCCGGCCGATCGGCGGACCGCCGTGCTGCTCGCGCTCGGCACGGCGGAGGCGCTGACGATCGGGCCGGCGGCCTCGGCGCACCTGCAGGACGCCTACGACGCGCTCGAGGATCCGCACGAGCGCGGCGAGATCGCCTCGCTGCTCGCACACACGCTGCTCTTCACCGGCTTCCCCTCCGAGGCACGTGTCGTCGCGGGACGGGCGATCTCCGAGCTCGGGCCGGAGGACGGCGAGCTGGCGCGCGCGCTGGAGACGTTGGAGCTGTCGACCTACTTCTTCGGGGGCGGCGGCACGGAGTTGCTCGCGCGCCTGGAGGAGTACCGCCGTCCGCCGTCCGTGCCCGGTCCGGGCGCGAAGGCGCTCGCCGGCGTCGCGTCCTACGACTGGGCGAACCGGGGCGGCACGGCGGACGAGTGCGCGGCGCTCGCACTCGCAGCGCTGGAGGGCGGCGAGCTCCTGTCGCTCGAGCGCGGGCTGATCGTGATCATCGCGGCGGCGACGCTGGTGCTCGCCGACCGCCGCGAGGCGCTCGACTGGCTCGCTGCGCTCGAGGCCGACGCGCACCGCCGCGGCTCACTGCTCGACATCGCGTCGGTCCACCTCTGGGTCGGGCACACGCAGTGGCGCCACGGGCAGCTCGACGAGGCGGCCGAGCTGCTGCGGACGGCGATCGGCGAGTTCGAGATCTACGGCCTCGGCGCAGGCCCGGCGGCATACGCCGAGGCGTTCCTCTGCCAGGTGCTGGTCGAGCAGGGCGACCTGGCGGGGGCGCGGCGCGCGGTCGAGCGCGGCCTCGACACCGGAGATGCCTCCGACGGCCCGCGTCATCTGCGCTACGCCGAGCTCGCGCTGCTCGTGGCAGAGGGCCGCTGGGAGGAGGCGCTGGCGGCATCCGGTGCGTATGCGGCGCGCTTCGCCGCCTATGCCGACTCGCCGGGGGGCGCCTGGCGCGTGCGGCGCGCGGAGGCGCTGGACCGGCTCGGCCGGGCGGACGAGGCGGCCGCGGTCGCGCGCGAGGATCTGGCACGGGCACGACGCTTCGGGGCGCCCTGGGACGTGGGCCGGGCGCTACGCGTGCTCGGCCGCATCGAGCGCGAGGCGGGCCTGGAGCACGTGGAGGAGGCGGTCGCCGTGCTCGCCGGGAGCACCGCCCGGCTCGAGCACGCCAAGGCGCTCGTCGCGCTCGGCACCGCGCTGCGCCATGCGCGGCGGGCGGCGGACGCACGAGAGCCGCTGCGCGCGGCGCTCGAGCTGGCGAGCGCCTGCGGCGCGCCGCCGCTGGCGGACGCCGCGCGCTCGGAGCTGTATGCCTCCGGCGCGCGCCCGCGCACCGATGCGCTGAGCGGCGTGGCGGCGCTGACGGCGTCCGAGCGCCGCGTCGCCGACCTCGCGGCGTCCGGCGACACGAACCGCGACATCGCGCAGGCGCTGTACGTGACGCCGAAGACCGTCGAGGTCCATCTCTCCAACGCGTACCGCAAGCTGGGCGTGCGGTCGCGGCGCGAGCTGCCCGAGGTGCTCGCGACGTGACGCTGCTCGACCGCGAACGCGAGGTGGCGGCGCTCGACGACCTCGTGGCGGCGGCCGCGGACGGTCGCGGCAGGCTCGTACTGATCGAGGGGCCGGCCGGGATCGGCAAGTCGGGGCTGCTGGCGGACCTGCGCGAGCGGGCGAGCGGCGCCGGGCCGCCTCGTCCGGCGGCGCGCGACGACGGCGCGGCCTCGCGCGGCCGGCCGCCTCGTCCGGCGGCGCGCGACGACGACGCGGCCTCGCGCAGCAGGCCCCTGCGCGTGCTCGCCGCCCGCGCCTCGGAGCTCGAGCGCGAGTTCGCGTTCGGCGTCGTGCGCCAGCTCTTCGAGGCCGAGGTCGCCGCGCGGCCGGACGACGCGCTCGCCGGCGCCGCCGCGCCCGCGGGAGCCGTGTTCGCCGGCCGGCCCGCCGCGGACGGCGAGGGCGGCGCACAGTTCGCGGCGCTGCACGGGCTCTACTGGCTCACGCTCAACCTCGCCGCCGAGCGCCCGCTGCTGCTCGCCGTCGACGACGTGCACTGGTGCGACCGGCCCTCGCTGCGCTTCCTCGCCTACCTCGCGCGCCGGCTCGACGGCGTCCCGGCGCTGGTCGCGACCACGCTGCGCGCCGGCGAATCCGGCACGGACGCCGCGCTGATCGCCGAGATCGCCAACGATCCCGCGACGCTGCCGCTGCGCCCCGGACCGCTGGGCGGCGACGCGGTGCGCGCGCTCGTCCGGGCAGAGCTGGGCGCCGACGCCGACGACGCGTTCTCTTCCGCCTGCCAGGAGGCGACCGGCGGCAACCCGCTCCTGCTGCGCCAGCTCCTGCGCACGCTGGAGGCCGAGGGCGTCCGGCCCGACGCCGCGCACGTCGACGCGGTCCGCGCCGTCGGGCCGCGCGCCGTCGCGAGCACGGTGCTGCTGCGGCTCGCCCGCCTCCCCGCCGACGCCGCCGCGGTCACGCGCGCGGTCAGCGTGCTCGGCGAGAGCGCGAAGCTGCCGGTCGTCGCCGCGCTCTCCGGGCTCGACGAGCCGGCCGTCGCCGCGGCCACGGGCGCGCTGGTCCGGGCCGAGATCCTGCGTCCCGAGGCGCCGCTCGGCTTCGTCCATCCGCTCGTCCGCGACGCCGTCTACCACGAGCTCTCCCCCACCGAGCGCGAGCTCGAGCACGAGCGCGCGGCGCGGGCGCTGCACGACCACGGCGCGCCCGACGAGCAGGTCGCCGCGCAGCTCCTGGTGGCGCCGCCGCGCGGCGAGCCGTGGGTCGCGGAGCTGCTCGAGGCGGCCGGCCGCGCGGCGCTGCGGAAGTCCGCCGTCGAGTCCGCGGTCGCCTACCTCACCCGCGCGCTGGAAGAGCCCCCGGCGCCCGACCGCCGCGACGCGCTGCTGCTCGCGCTCGGCCACGCCGAGGCGCACACGAACGGGCCGGCGGCGATCGAGCACCTGCAGGCCGTCTACGACGGGCTCGCGGATCCCGTCGCGCGCGCCGAGACCGCGCTGGCGCTCGGGCAGCTACTGCTGTTCACCGACCGCGAGCAGGAGGCTGCGCGGCTGCTG
>DATHJG010000910.1:0-4589 GCA_035489875.1 Solirubrobacteraceae bacterium
CGGCGGCGAGCGTGGCAACGACGTGCGAGCGGCACGCTGCCGCGGCATCGTCGTCGGCTCCGTCGAGTGCTCGCAGCGCCCGCCGGGACCAGCGCACCGCGCGCGTCACCTGGCCGACCCGCTCGGCGATGCGCGCGTGCAGCCACAGCAGATGCGCAGTGCGCACGGGGTCGCCGGACACGAGCCGGCGCGCGGCAGTGAGCGCCTGATGCGAGCGCTCGAGCTCCCCCGTACGCACGTACGCGTCCGCGAGCGACTCCCATACCGTCGCCAGGTCGTCTGGCGCGACATCGAGCTGGTGCGCAGAGTCGAGCGCGCGCCGGTAGAGGTTGGCGGCGTCGGCGAAGGCCGCCTGCTCGCGCGCCCGGTCAGCGGCGAGGCGCGCGTAGTGCCATGCCTTCGCGTGCCCGCCCGCGCGATGGAAGTGGACCGCGAGGCGCGCGGCGGCGTCATCGGTGCCGGGCCCGAGGTCACGCTCGAGCCGGCCCGCGGCCGCAGCGTGGAGCTCGCGCCGGACGCGGAAAAGGAGGCCGGCGTACGCGACGTCGCGGACCACGCCGCGGCGGAAGCGCAGATGCCCGTCGGCCTCCGCCTTGAAGTAGGCCCCGAGCCGCCGCCATGTCTCCTCGTCGGGCGCGGGCACGTCCTCGCCGAGCAGGTCGTCGAGCTCGCGCGGATGGAAGCTCAGGCCGAGGACCGAGGCGCGGCGGATCAACGCGCGGTCGGGCGGCGCGAGCCGGTCAAGGCGCGCCAGCGCGGCGCTCTCGATGCTGTCGGGCAGCTCGGTCGCGCCGGCGGCCGCGGCCCGCAGCAGGTCGCGCAGAAATTGCGGACTGCCGCCCGAGCGCTCGGCCGCGAGCTTCACGATGTGCGGCGGCAACGGCGCCGCCTCGGTCGCCGCCTCCGCCAGCTCCAGCGCCTCGGCCGGCCCGAGCGGCTCGAGCTCGAGACGCAGAACGTGCTCGCCCGGCGCCGCTGTGAAGCCGCTCTTGCGGTCGCGCCGCGAGACAACGACGAGCCAGGGCAGCAGCGGCAGCTCGCGCGCGAGCGCCTCGACGAGCTCGGCCGACGCCTTGTCCATCAGGTGCGCGTCGGCCACCTCGATCAGCGCCCACGCGGGCAGCTGACGGCGAATGAAGCGCAGCACGACCTCGCGCAGCCGGGCGGCGCGGAACTCGGGCGCGAGCTGGTCGACGGCCTGGCTGGCGGGCGCGTCGACGTCGAACGCGTCGGCGAGCAGCGGCAGCCACGGCAGCAGCGACGGGTCGTCGCGCTCGAGCGTCGCCCGCAGCCGCTGCAGCACCACGTCCTCGGGCGCGTCCCAGGCGACGCCGAGCAGCTGGCGCAGCAGCTCGCGCCAGGTCGCGTACGGCGTAGTCATCGTGTACGGCTCGCACCTGGCGTGCAGGACGCGCACGCCGTCGGCGCGGTCGCGCACCTCCTCCATCAGGCGCGAGCGACCCATCCCCGGCTCGCTCACCAGTTCGATCAGGCGCCCGCGCCCGCGCCGCGCGTCGTCGAGCGCCCGCGAAATCTGCTCGAGCTCGCGGTCGCGGCCGATCAGTGGGAACCGCACCGGCACCGCGCCGCGCGCGGCGTCTCGGCTCTGCACGACCGGGCCGACGGAGACGGCCTGCACGGGCAGCGCCTTACCCTTCACGAGGAACGGATCCAGATCGGTAGTCCTGAACTGGGTGCTCGAGCGTTCGAGCACCGCCGGCGTGGTGTAGATCTCACCCGGCGGCGCCTTCGCCATCAGCCGCGCCGCGAGGTTGACGACGTCGCCCATCACGGTGTAGGTGCGGCGGTGCCGCGGGCCGATGTCGCCGGCGAACAGCGGCCCGTGCGTCATGCCGATGCGCAGCGGCAGCGGGGGTCCGGCATCGATGATCCGCCGCAGCGTCAGCAGCATGCGCTCGTCCTCGTCACCCAGCGCGCGCGGGGCGCCCGCGGTGAGGATCAGCTTGCCGGCATCCGCGTCGATGTCGGAGCCGAGGAAGCAGACCTGCTCGGCGTCGGCCGCGTCCTGCACGAGCGTAACGAGCTCGTGCAGCGCCTCGCACGCGCCGCCGGCGCCGCGCTCGGCGACCAGGCCGTCAATGCCCTCGAAGCGCAGGAACGCGACCGTGACAACGCGGTGCTCGGGCGGCTGCGGCCCCGCGAGCACATATGCACGCACCTCGGTCGAGAGCGCGACGGGCGCCTGTGACCCGTCGATCGCGTCCGGCAGGGGCGCCTCGAACGTGCGGATGACCGGCGGCGGCGAGCGCAGCAGCCGGCCCGCGCCGCGCGCCGGCCCGATGCAACGCCGCGGAAGCGCGGCCGCGGTGGCCGCGCTCACGACGATCTCGCCGGTGCCGGCCTCGTTCTCCATCCGCACGACCTCGGTCGCGGCTGGGCCGCTGATCAGCAGCTCGCGGTGCGAGGTTCCTACCGCGAACAGCAGGTACTCGGCGCTGTGTACGCCGACCGACATGCGCAGCGTGACCGGAGCCGAGCCCATCTTGATCGGCCCGAGCTCGCGCAAGCGGCCACGCATCGCCACTGCGCTGGCGCACGCCCGCTCCAGGTGCGCCTCGCCCTCGAACAGCAGCAGCAGTGCGTCGCCGCCGAACTTCAGCAACCCGCCGCCCTTGTCGTAGGCGACGTCGAGCAAGCGCTCGAAGCAGTTCCCGATCGCGTCTGCCAGCTGCTCGGCCCCCTCGCGGCCGCCGCGTCGAGCGAGCCGCTCGGATAGCTTAGTGAAGCCCGAGATGTCGATGAACACGCACGTTCCGTCGACGGATCGCACCTGGCGTTCCGGCTCGGTCGCCAGGTGCTCCAGCAGCGCCCGCGGGACGTAGGGAACCGCCCGGCGGGGGGCCAGCTCTCCCGGAAGCCCTCCGATGGCGGCCGCCCGCATTCCTCCGCGTTTCGGGGTCGCTGCCACCGTCATGTCGTCTTGACAAGGAACACGGTGCAGTTCGCCTTGTGCGTGACCGAGTTGGGCACGCTGCCGAGGACGCGGCGGTGCATGCCGCGGTTGCCGATCACGAGCACGTCGGCCTCGTGCCTGTCGGCGAGCTGCACGAGGATGTCGGCAGGATCGCCCTGGGCCGCTTCGCTCGTCCACTTCAGCCCGCGGTCCTCCGCCAGCTGCTCGCACTCGCGCAGGGTCGCGTCGACATCCTCGTCGGGGTTGATGGTCCACTGGATGTCCTCCGGGGCATCGCGCTTCTCGTGGCGCAGCCGTCCCTCGTCCACCGGCGAGTAGGCACTGATGAACACGATCCGGGCACCGAACCGCTCGGCCATCTCCAGCGCCGCCAGCACCGCCTTCGCTGCGGTTCCCGAGCCGTCGGTACCGACCGCGACGGTTGCGAACATCGTCCCTCCTTGGATAGCGTCGACGAGTCCAACGGAACTTAGAACGACAAGTATCCTGGCCCGACGCGAAGCGCGCCTTAAGCCGCTCCTCCGAGGGGTGGCGCGAGCCGATTTCCGTAGGCCGGCCGTAGCCGCTCGACGGGGCCTGCGCCAACGTGACTCAGGCGGTCTTCACCACCAGCACCGAGCACGACGCCTTGTGGGTCACGGTGTTCGGGACGCTGCCGAGGACTCGCCGCTCCATGCCCTTGCTGCCGACTACGAGCACGTCAGCCCCGTGGCGATCGGCGAGGTCGACGAGCACCTCGCCGGCGTTGCCCTCAGCCATCGCAGTGCTGCACTCGATCCCGCGCTCGGTCGCCGATTCCTCCGCGACGGCGAGGATTCGCTCGACCTGTTCAGCCGCGTTGGACGTCCACTCCGGATGGGCCGACGGCGAGAGCCGCGGAGCAGCAGCCGCGCCGGAGCCTCCGTTGAACGCGCTGAGGACGACAAGGCTCGCTCCGTAGCGCTCGGCCAGCTCGAGCGCCGCCGACACCGCCTTGCCGGCGGTCTCGGAGCCGTCGGTGCCCACGGCGACTGTCTTGATCATCGCCGCCTCAGCCCGTGGCGGCGACGTGGCGCGCGTCGGTCTCGCGAGCCCGCCTGACAAGCGCGGTGAGCAGCGCCCACGCGACATCCGGATGGCCCCTGACGAATGGGCGGAATGTCCACGACGTCATCGCGGCGCAGCGGAGCTCGCCCTCGGCGTGGACGGATGCCATGCGATGGTCGCCGTCGATCAGCGCCATCTCGCCAAAGTAGTCGCCGGCGGTCAGCAGGCCGCGGTCCTCCCCGCCCTGCGTGACCCGCGCGGCCCCGTCGAGGATGACGAAGAAGGCCGCCCCGCCCTTGCCCTGCGCTACCACCTCCTTGCCGGAGGCGAAGGACAGCTCATGCATCGAATCGGCCAGCCGCTTGAGATCGCGGGCCGAGAGATCTGAGAACAGCGGTACCTCGCGAAGTGAGTCGACCATGGCGCTCATCTGCCGACCCTACCCCGCACGTGCACGCGCGTGGGTTTTCTTCGTGCGCCGAACAATCTGGCGCATGGCGTAGGTGACCAGGGAGGCGAAGGAGCAGCTGCTCGAGACGGTTCGCGGAGGCCATCGACGCGATCGGGTGCTGGTCACGGCGCGCATGTGCCCGCCCCAGCGCCCGCAACCCGCGAGCGTCGCCAGCAG
>DATHJG010000911.1:0-2483 GCA_035489875.1 Solirubrobacteraceae bacterium
CCGGTCGCGGTCAACTCTACGTGGACGGCCAGCTCGTCGCGAACGCGGACTTCCCGCACACGACCCCGTTCATCTTCGAGCTCGAGGGCCTGAGCTGCGGCTACGACTTCGGCGCCCCGGCGTCGGACGGATACGAGCCGCCGTTCACGTTCAACGGCACGCTCCACAGCGTCACCTTCGACGTGTCCGGTGAGCTGATCCCAGACGGCGAGGCCGAGCTGGCGCGCATGATGGCCCAGCAGTGACGTCGTAGTCGAGCTAGGACCGGCCTCGTCGGTGGCGTTCACCGCGCCACCGACCTGGCCGGACCGACGCCGGCGACTGCCGTCTTCGACCATGACGGGACGCGCAGCTCGTCAGCCAGGGCCTGCGGCGGTTGAGTCAGTCGTCGCTGAAGCGGACTTGGATCTCTTGTCGCTCGTCCTGCCGGACCGCTTCCGCTGTCCTCTGAAGTGCCGCCCGGTCGGCAGCCTCGAGCTCTCCGCCGAGGGACCGGGGCCAGAGGCGGTGGTGAAGGACGACGTTCACCTCCGCGGCCACGAGCAGCAGATGCGCGCCGAGCCAGAACCACGAGAGCAGGCCGATGACGAGCGCGAACGTCCCGTACGTGTCGCTCGCGCCGGTGACCGTGCGCTCGACGTACCAGCCTCCGGCTGCCTGCAGCGCCAGCGAGCCGGAGGCCGCCAGCGCCGCGCCGGGCAGGTGCTCCGCGATGCGTCGCGGCCGCGGCGTGAGCAGGCCGAAGAGGCCGAGGAACGCGCCCAGGTTGACGGCGAGCGCGACGCCGAGCGCACCGAGCTCCTCCGCGGCCGGCCCGATCCGGCCTCCGACCGCGAGGCCCGTCGCGACCGTCGCGGCGACGAGCAACACGCCGAGCACAGCCAGCACGACGAGGCCGCGCACCCGCGCCCGGGCTGCGCCGCGCTGCTCGAGGCGGGGCACGTCCCAGATCTCCTCGAAGGCCCGGCCGAGCGCGAGCGTGACGCCCAGTCCGGCCCAGAGCGACCCGGCGAGCCCGACCGCGAGCGCAATCGTGCTCCCGGTCAACGGCTCGACTTCGTTCCCGAGTTGAGCACCTACGACCGGGATGCGGGCGAGCGCCGAGTCCAGAACGTCCTCCTGGAGTGACGCGTTGTCCTGGAGGACGAACCCGAGTACGGACACGAACACCAGCAGGAGTGGGAACAGCGAGAAGAAGGCGTAGTAGGCGATGAGCGCCGCGAGGTTCGAGGCGCGGTCGTCGACGAACTTGCGCACCACCGCCACCGGAAAGGCGGCGGCGGTGTGTCGCCGCTGCCAGCTGTCGACAGCCCCGAGCATCGCCCTGGCCGGGCTCGGCGAGTCAACCGGGGAAGCGCACACCACGCCCTCGGCTCGGCGCGCGCGCCGGCGCACGCTCGAGCGTCGGCGGAAGCTCGA
Source organism: Solirubrobacteraceae bacterium (assembly GCA_035489875.1). Classification (GTDB taxonomy): domain Bacteria; phylum Actinomycetota; class Thermoleophilia; order Solirubrobacterales; family Solirubrobacteraceae; genus DASQMT01. The sequence goes on from DATHJG010000911.1 coordinate 1,420, forward strand.
GCTGCGCGTAGATCACGACGGTGCCGGCCAGGAGGTCGTGCAGCCCGCGCCGCCGCGCGTCGAGCAGCACCGGCAGGAAGCCGAGGAACAGCGGCAAGATCGCCAGTCCCAGGCCGATGACCCGGACCACGGACCGTGTCACGCCCGGATGGGCGCCGCGATGCGTCATCACCCGCAGGCTCATCAGGCGCATGCCGGGGGTCTGGCCCGCGGTGCTCCAGAACAGCACGAAATAGGCTCCCACGACCGCGATCCAGGCCGCCGCCGCGAGCAGCCTGGCGAGCGTGTCGAGTCGCACGTCGGCGACGAGCGAGCCGATGAGAGCCAGGATCGCGCCGCCGGCGAAGACGATGACGTGCGCCACGGCGACGTCGATCGCGAGCGCGACCGCACGCGTCGCGACGCCGGCATAGGGCAGTTGCGGTCCCGTCACGGATTCGGGCTCGCCGCGTGTGGCGGCTCTAGGCGAGGGCCTTCGCCTTGAGCGACTCGAACTCCGACTGGTCGATCGCGCCGCTGTCAAGCAGGCTCTTCGCCTTCTCGATCTCCGCCGCGGACCCGCCGCCGGTCGTCGCGACGGTCTTGACGTAGTCGTCGAACTCCGCGCGTGAGGCCTGTGCCTGCTCGACGTTGCGATCGGCCATCCCGTCGTGGTTGGCGACGAGGTAGATCAAGGCGCCCAGGAACGGCAGCACGATCAGGAACACCGTCCACGCCGCCTTGCCCCACCCGGACATGTCGCGACGACGGAACACGTCGCCGAGGATGGTGATCATCATCCAGATCCAGATCACCCAGGCGAAGAAAAGAATCATCGACCAGAAGATGTTCAGGAAGGGGTACTCGGCCGCGAACACCATGTGTAGGGCTCCTCTCGAGTTGTGACGGCTACGTCGCCCGGCATCGTCTCGGGCGTCGGGTCCGCCGGACAAGGATGCGTCCACCTCGATCAGCGGTGTGCCTGCCTCCTCGACACGCGCGAACGCACCTCCCTCCGGCCTGAGCGAGAGTTCCCATGCGCGACGCAATCGCGCGCGCCGGTGGCTACCGCATCAACGACGCGT